>JACOUX010000014.1 GCA_016177615.1 Candidatus Woesearchaeota archaeon
ATCCTTCCCAAACAATTTTTCCATTACTTTTTCCTCTCTCGGAATAAACCCAATGCTAACAAATAGAAAGAAGACTATTGGAGCCAAAAACGCAAGCATATCTCCAAGATAAACAGCAACTCCAAAAAGCGCTGTTGCAACACCAAGGTACATAGGGTTTCTGGTGAATTTATATGGGCCTTCTATGACAAGCGAAGTCGGCTTCTGCCCTGGCAAAATAGGAGTCTCTTTCCTCTTGAACATTCCGAAAGACCAGAACAGAATTAACAATCCTAAAGCAAAAAATAAAATTCCCAAATAATTGAATGGTTTTAGCATTAATGGCGTTGGATATATATAGTGAAGAATAACAATAATAATCAAAGATCCTAAAGCTACATGCGGGGGCAGTATTTTCGGGTGAGGTTGCTCTTTCATTTTTGTTAAAGTCTGACGCCTAACCTTTGCATTATTTGACAATCACTTTAATTGCCAATATAAATTATATACTGTAATATATATCTTCTACTATTCAACCACTACACTTTTTGCTAAATTCCTGGGCTTGTCTATATCCCTTCCCAGCTTATCCGCAATATGGTAAGCCAGCAGCTGCAGGGGCACTATAGCCAGCATAGAGCTTAAAGTATAAAGGTTTTTTGGTATGAAAATCGTATGATCTGCTTTTTTTGGAATTTCCTTGTCGCCTTCTGTTGCAATCGCGATAATAATCCCGCCTCTTGCTTTTACCTCTTCAATATTCCCAAGCACTTTCTTATAGGTATAGACATCATGCGGCGCAATGAAGACAACAGGCATGCTCTTGTCTATCAATGCAATAGGCCCATGCTTCATCTCTGCAGCTGGATAGCCTTCTGCATGGACGTAGCTGACCTCCTTTAATTTTAACGCGCCTTCCAATGCAATAGGAAAGTTGACACCTCTTCCAAGATATATTGAATTCAGCTTGCTATAGTATAATTCAGCACACTTCAGAATCTCTTTATCTTCTTCCAGCACAGACTGCAGCTGCAAAGGTACTTTCCTGATGCCATTAATCATGTCCCTAACTTGCTTTTCATTTAGCGTTTTTCTGATTTTTGACAATAAAATCGTCAGTAAATATAGGACAGCCAACTGTGTTGTGAATGCTTTTGTAGAAGCCACACCAATCTCGGGCCCTGCTCTTGTGTAAATCACCCCATCAGAAATTCTTGTGATTGAAGAGCCCATCACGTTGCATATAGACAACGTTTGCACTCCATATTTTTTTGCCTCCTTCAGCGCTGCGATGGTATCAGCGGTCTCGCCAGATTGTGAAATTGCTATTACCAGCGTTTTCTTGTCCAGAATAGGGTGCCTGTACCTGAATTCTGAAGCATACTCCACTTCCACAGGAATCCTTGCAAGCTCTTCAATCATAAACTCGCCTGTCAAGGCAGCATGCCACGAGGTGCCGCAGGCAACAAATATGATCCTATTGATTGACTTAAGATAATCACCAGGAATCCTGAATTCTTTCTCGAACGAAACGCTTCCGTTTCTTAGCCTTTCATTTAATGTATCAGCAATTGCGCTTGGCTGCTCATATATTTCCTTTAGCATGAAGTGCTTATAACCTCCTTTTTTGGCTGCTTCTGCGCTCCAGTTTATAGCATGTATTTTTTTCTTTTTTTCTTTCCTGTCAATGCCAATAACTTTATGCCTATTCTTTGTCAGAACAACCATCTCTTTGTCTTCAAGATATATTATTTTATTGGTGTAGCTCAAGATTGAAGGCACATCAGATGCAATGAAATTCTCATTATTGCCTATGCCAACAATAAGAGGACTCTCATTTTTTGCCCCTATGAGCAATTCAGGCTCATCAGCAAAAAGAATTCCTAATGCATAACTGCCCTCTACCCTGCTTAAGGCAGCACTTACTGCTTCTTCTGCATTCCCTTTAAGATTATCTTCAATAAGATGCGCTATTATCTCTGTGTCGGTTTGGGATGAGAACTTGTGGCCCTTTTTTGCCAGCTCGTCCTTTAATTCAGAATAATTCTCTATAATGCCGTTATGGACGACACTAATCCTGTTGTTACAATCTGTATGAGGATGCGCATTTTTTTCAGTAACGCCGCCGTGAGTGGACCATCTGCAATGCCCAAGTCCAGCATTTCCCTTAAATTTCAGAAAGTTAATTCGCTTATTGACCTCTTCAAGCCTGCCTACCCCTTTTTTGATATTAAGCTGCCCGTTGTTTAGAAAGCACATTCCTACAGAATCATAGCCCCTGTATTCAAGGTTCGACAATCCATTAAGGAGCTTTTCACTGATGTTTTTGCCTGAAACCACGCCAACAATTCCGCACACTTGAATAGCCACCTTGTTAAATTTAATAAAAACAGTGCACCAGTGAGCCATGCCCACTTTGCGGTGCACCTTGGAGATGTTTGTTAGATGTATAGAATAGTATAACATAACTGATTTATATATCTTATTAATAAATTTGTAGTACTATTACAAAATAAATTATAACATAATTATTGCCAAGCTGCACTCTGTTGGTATGGCTGAATTTGCACATAAGCTAAAACCAGCCTGAAAACATATTTTTTATACCACCATTACAAAAATATTTATAGTAGTTCTGCATAATGCCTCTTTATGTTCATTATAGACAAGCAAAAGAATGAAGTTTATTCATTGCCGGCAAAGGAATTGAAGGCGGCAGATGCCGGTATTGTAAGCTCTGAACTGGCGCAGAAAATACTTGGTTTGCTGGCGAAGGAAGCAATGTACCCCATAGACATCGCAAAATCACTAAAGGTTCATGAGCAGAAAGTCTATTATCACATAAGGAATCTGGAAAAAGCCGGGATTATAAGAGTAGCAAAAAAAGAGACAAAACAAGGGGCAACGGCCAACTTCTATGCATTAACAGAGCCTGCATTCATCATCAAATTCAAGGATTTTGAGTCCACAAGCAAAATAGCCCAAATACGCAACGAGTCAGAGTTTCTTGAGCCGTTTATTAAGGACGGGCAGCTTAACGCGTTGATTATTGTCGGCTCTCCTGATCCACACGGGCCTGACAAGGCAAGAAGCAGGGATGGCTATTACGGTATGGACTTGGCATTGTTTCTTGGGACATTCCTTAATTATGTCCCTAAATTTAATGTAAAGCTGGATACAGAGGTAAGGGAAGAGGATTTCACCAATAACCTGATCCTGATAGGCGGCCCTGTAGTCAACAAAGTTGTTGAAAAGATAAATCCAAAGCTTCCAATAAGATTTGAAAATGGAAACATAAAATCATCAATATCAAATGAAACGTACCCTCAGGATGAATGCGGCCTTATTGTAAAGGCCAAGAGCCCATTCAGCGAAGACAAATATGTGCTGGTTGTTGCGGGCAAAAGATTCAGCGGCACAAGGGCAGCAATCATAGCGTTTTTGAAGGATTTTAGGAAGATAACTGCCGGAAATGTCCACGACCAGAGCATCAAGGCAAAAGTGGTTGAAGGCATTGATCTTGATTCAGACGGGATAATTGATGATATTGAGTTTAGGGAATGATAAATTGGTAAAAAAAGAAATAAGAGTTATAGGAATTGACGATTCTCCTTTTGACAAGTTCAAAGACAAAAGTATTCTTATCGTTGGCGTTGTAATGAGGGGCGGCTCTTGGGTAGATGGTGTTCTTTCAGCAAAAGTTAATGTTGATGGAAACGACGCAACCAAAAATATTACTAAAATGATTAACAAATGCAAGTTCAAGCCGCAGCTTCAATGCGTTTTTCTCAATGGAATAGCTGTTGCTGGTTTTAATGTTATTGATATTAGGGAATTAAGCAAAAAAACTAATTTGCCTGTCATTGTAACCATAAGGTCAAGGCCAAATATTGATAAAATAAAAAAAACATTAATTAAAATAAATAAGAAAGAAAAAATAAAATTGATTGAGAAAGCAGGAGAAGTGATAAAGATTGATAATATATTTGTTCAACTGGCTGGAATTAAAATTGAAGATGCGAGGGAAATACTAAAGGTTTCCTGCACAAGAAGCTTCTTGCCGGAGCCGTTAAGACTAGCGCATATAATCTCTTCTGGAATTGTTAGTGGAGAGAGCAAAGGAAGGGCTTAAAATATGACAATATGACATATATTTTTAAGGATTATTCAAGAAAAATCTTATGAGCCATTCATTTATCAAAAAATTTAAGAAATTATGTGTAATAATGCCTCCCTTTTTCCTTCTGCTCCCTGTCCAGCCTTGAATCCAGTTTGTTAACCCTCGGCCTGTTTGTTTCCGGGTCCCTCCTTAGGGTAATCCCAAGCTCTTTCAAAAACTTGTTCATTCCTTCTTCCATTTCAAATGGTCCAGCCACCGATCCAGAAACTGCCGGCTTTCCCTCAAACACAATCAGCTTGTCGGAGATATAATCAACAAACAGCAAATCATGGTCAACAATCAATGCAGATGCTCCCTTATGCTCGATAAAGTCCCTTATCACCTTTGACAAAACCAGCCTTTGCTCTGAATCAAGGTAAGCAGACGGCTCATCTAGAAGGTACAGGTCAGCATCATGCTGCAGGCAATGCGCGATTGCAACTTTCTGCAGCTCCCCTCCTGACAATTCGTTCAGCGGCTTTAATGATAATGGAACAATGTTTAAGGGATGAATGATTTGGTTTTCATATTTCTGGAATGCTGTCTTTAGAGCATCAACAACCAGCTGGTCAGAAACTTCAAGATACTGCGGCTTGTAGGAAACTCTTATTTTTTGCGAAATCCCCCCCTTGTCTTCTTTTAGGACACCAGCAAGAATTTTGACAAAAGTAGTCTTCCCAATTCCATTTTCTCCCAGAATGCCAATAATCTCATCTTTGTGGATGCTTCCGCTGTGGGCTTTCAACTCAAAATTTCCAAGCTTTTTTTCAACCTCTTTCCACGACGTAATGACCTCTTTGGCATGCTTTTTCTTAACTGGGGGCTTTTCCGCGAACTTTATTGTTGAATCCCTGAATCTGACATTTTCTTCTTTGATGTATCCTGAAAGATAGACATTTATCCCATTCCTTACTGGCTTTACTCCGCTTACTATTCCGTAAGCATCCTCCTTGCCGTACATCAGATGGACAAGTTCTGCAATATAGTCCAGGATTATGAGGTCGTGCTCGACAACAAGGACAGAGCTATCCTCATTTATCAGCGATTTGATGAATTTGCTTATCCTTATCCTTTGCTTTATGTCCAAATAGCTGGTGGGCTCGTCAAAGATGTACAGGTTGGCTTCCTTAAGGACAGTTGCAGCAATAGCAACCCTCTGAAGCTCTCCCCCGGATATTTCTGATATTTCATTATTCAGGATTTCATTCAGCTCAAGTTCGCCTGAGATTTTTTTCAGCGCATTCTTTTCATCGACTTTTTTCAGGAGATCAATCACTTTTCCTTTTGTCGTCTTTGGAATCAGGTCAACCTGCTGGGGCTTGTACGCAACTTTTATTTGTTTGTCCCTTAATTTCTCGAAAAAGCCCTGCGCCTCTGTCCCCTTAAAATAAGAAATCAATGAGTCATAGCCGGCTTCGTGCATTGTCCAGTCTCCAAAGTTTGGCGTGATCACAGAAGCAAGAACCTTTATTGCCGTTGACTTTCCTATGCCGTTTACGCCAAGAATGCCTGTAACTTTCCCTACTGTCGGAGTTGGCACAGAATAAAGGACAAACTTGTTTTCGCCATACCTGTGGATAGGCTTTGTTGTAAGCTCCTCCGGCAGGTTGATTATTTTTATGGCATTAGGCGCTGCCTTCGGGCAGATTCCACAGCCCGTGCAAAGGTGCTCATCTATTGTCAGCTTTCCATCTTCCTCTACCTTGATGCATTCATTTCCAGTCCTGTTCACAGGGCAGATGCTGGCAATATAGCGCTTCTGCTGGATATCCTTCAGCTTTTCATTGTCCACAATGGCTATTCTTGGCATTGCTAATGAAAAAATTTTAATATACATTAAAATTTTTTGTTTTTATAATGAAATGTGCGATTTGCAGCAAATCAATTGACATCACTTTCCTTGGCAAGATACTGGGTACTTATATAAAGGACAGCAAGGGGAAACCGCATCCTGTCTGCTTTGAATGCCAGAAGAAGTTCAGCTCAAAAGACGAAATTCTGAAGGCAATAAAATAAACCAGATTCTTACTTTAACAATGTTTTTAAAATGCTCTTGTTTATCCTTAATTAACTGCCTCTGTGGCTCAGCCTGGTAGATGCCGATGACAAATTTATTGGCATGGGCAATAGAGCGGCGCCCTCGTAATTGCATAGGCAGGAAAGGCGCAGGTCAGGAGTTCAAATCTCCTCAGAGGCTTTTTATCCGTGCCATTGAGAATGGCACTTGATTCCGCACTCAACTGACGGAACAGTTGGTTTATATCTCCTCAGAGGCTTTTTATCCGTGCCATTGAGAATGGCACTTGATTCCGCACTCAACTGACGGAACAGTTGGTTTATATCTCCTCAGAGGCTTATATTTCAATTAAATTTAAAAATCCAAATTCTTTACTTCGCTTATGACCATTTCATCATTATTCCGCCAAACGGCAGAAAAGTTTCCTGACAAAATAGCAATTGAGTTTGAGGAGCAGAAAGTAACTTTCAAGGAGCTGGATTTGATAGGAAACAAAGCAGCAAATGGATTGAATAAATTGGGAATTCTAAGTGGCGATAGAGTTGCCATATTCCTGCCAAACTGCCTTGAGCTGGTTTATTCTCTTGTAGGAAATTTCAAGAACGGCAGCATCGTGGTGCCGATGAACATCAGTTTCAAGGAGCAGGAAGCAGGATACATTCTTTGGGACTCTGGGGCAAAGGCAATTATTACAGACATGGAAAGGCTGCCGATTATATTAAGCGTTAAGAATAAGCTGCCGAGCCTGAAAAATGTAATCTTAATTGACGGGAATGATAAGAATTTCACGGATTTTAATGATTTGGTGAAGGGGGCGCAAGACAATGCTCGGGATATGCGCATAAATGACAACGACAATGCAATAATATTCTACACATCAGGCACGACTGGAAAGCCAAAGGGCGCTGTGCTGACAAATTTGAATGTTGCTTCAGGGGCCAAGGCATTGCTCCAAGCATGGAAATGGAAGGATGAAGACATTTTCCTGTTAAGCCTGCCGCTTTACCATATCCATGGAATTGGTGTTGCTTTATGCGGCGCTTTGGCAGCGGGAAATTTTACAATCCTCAGAAAAAAGTTCTCGGCGGAAGACATATTGGAGACCATACAAAAAAGAAAAGTAACACTGTTTATGGGGGTTCCTACAATGTATTTCAAATTGCTTGAAATTCCGAATCTTGAGAAGTACAGCCTGTCATCCATGCGCCTTTTCGTTTCAGGCTCCGCGCCTCTTTCAAAAGATTTATTCTACAAGCTGAAAAAAGCGCTTGGGCATGAGGTGCTTGAGAGGGCGGGAATGTCGGAAACCATGATGAATTTCTCGAATCCCTATAATGGAGAAAGGGTTCCTGGCAGCGTCGGCCCGTGCCTTCCCGGAGTGAAAGTCAGGATTGCGGACAAGAATTACAATGAAGTTCCTGCCAATACGGAAGGGGAAATACTGCTTAAGGGCCCAAACGTCTTCCATGGCTACTGGAACAAGCCCGAATACAATAAAACTGCGTTCAAGGACGGCTGGTTTGTAACTGGCGATGTGGGGAAAATTGATGAAAAGGGATATGTTTACATAATCGGAAGGTCAAAAGATGTCATTATCTCCGGCGGCATTAACATCTATCCAAGGGAGATTGAAGATGTGATTGAGTCAATGCCCCAGGTTAAGGAATGCGCTGTTGTTGGAACCCCTGACAGGGAATTTGGAGAGTCTGTAAAAGCATATGTAGTGCTAAATAAGAACTCAAAATTAAAAGATAGCGATATAATAGCTTTCTGCAAGGAAAAATTGGCTTCTTTTAAAAAGCCGAAGTTTGTTGAATTCCTGAACGAGCTGCCAAAGAACACTATGGGAAAGATTTTGAAGGATGAACTGAGGAAGATGCACAAGAAGTGAGATAAATATCCAAAGCGATTGCATACATAGATGCAAAATAGCCATAATTCAAGTAGCTTTCTGCAAGATAGATTAATGTTTTTTCAGCAGCATTATTGTATTTTTGATCTTTTAGTGTAAGGTATAACCTCAAGAAAGTCATTGCAGCAAAGGAGTTCTCTAAAAACTGCTTTTGCCTCTGCCTGAGAATTCCTAAATCATCTTTTTTTACAATCCTGTCAAAGAAACCTTGCCCAGTTTCATCGTAGAAATTTGCCAATAAGAAATCTGCAGTTTCTTTAATCCTTTCCAGATGCCAATCGTTCTGCGTTACAGTATAATCATCAAGCAGCGCATTTAAAAAATATATATTATCGCCAAACAAGCCATTTATTTTTGCATTTCTATCAAAATAATGAAATAATCCGTTTCTATTGCTATAGCAGTTTCTTAATAAGAATTCCACAGTTCTTACAGCAAAATTTACTGCACTTTTATCATTTAAAATAGTCCCTGCTTTTATATACGAAGAAATCATCATTGAATTCCAGTCAACATAAATAGTTTTGTCAACATATGGATATTTTTTGCTTTTTCTTTCTTTTTCATTTAGATTGTAAAATTCCTCATCTGCATCTTGCGATCCATAAAAGCCCCCAGTTTTTCGATTGGACAGAAATTTGTTCACATAGTCTATAATTTCTAAAGATATCTTCTTATATTTCTCATTCTTTGTTATTTTGAAGGCATCTGCATAGTTCCTCAATAAGCCGGCATTAGTGTCAAGCATTTTCTCGTAATGCGGCATTTTCCAGTCCTGCGTCACAGAATACCTGAAAAAGCCGAAATCAATCTTGTCATAAATCCCTTCGTACATTCCATCTAGGGTTTTTAATGCCCTATCAAGATATTTCTTATCATTTGTCTTATTATAATTAAGGAATAATAAATCGATAACTTCAGGAGAAGGAAACTTGGGCTGCGTTCCAAAGCCGCCATAAAAATTGTCAAAGTTGTCTTCTACAGCCAATAGAATTTCCTTAATTGCATCCTTGTTTAATTTTGATTTTATTGTTGTCTTTTCCTTTTTTATTATCTCATAATTCTCTAAAGTATTTTTTTTAAGTTCCTCTTTTCTCGATTTATAGGTGTTTTTTATGCTTTCAAGCAATAACTTCATCCTATCGGGTGGGACATAAGTGGAACCAGCTACAATGTAGCCATCAGCGGTAAGAAAAACAGTCGAGGGGAAGCCGCCCATATTGAAGCGATCCCTTATGTCAGGCCTCTTATCAATGTCGACCTTGATAGGCACAAAATCCTTGTTTATAGCTCTAATTATCTCGCCATCAGAATATGAAGTAGCGTCCATAACATGGCACCAATGGCACCATACTGCCGTCAAGTCCAGGATTACTGGCTTGTCTTCCCTCTTTGCTTTTTCGAATGCAGCACTGCTCCACTCCAGCCAGTTGATTTTTTCATTCATAAGAGCGATGTATTTTACATTCTTAAATAATTTACTCATACCTCAGCGTATACTCACTATCTTTCGTGACTTTACGTTACTCGCTTCACTCGTAACGTAAAGCATCCACCGGCTTTAATCTGGATGCCCTTCTCGCCGGAAAAAAGCCTGCAGCACTTCCGACTAAAAAGGAAAAAAGAAGGCAGCCCAAGACCAGCGAAATCGGATATGATGGCTTCAGCAAGGCAAACCCGGATGCTGCTGCAAAAGAGCCCCCTAATCCTGCAACAACATAGCCCAAAGCAACTCCAAGGATTCCGCCCACTAATCCTATAAGCCCCGCTTCCACTACAAAAATGATTAGTATGTCGCTGTTCCTTGCGCCTATCGCTTTCATAACTCCAATCTCCTTTGTCCGTTCTATTATGGACGTGTACATTGTATTCATTATATTGACAAAAGCGACTATGACCGATATAAATGCTATAAGGACAAGCACCCCGTTTATTACATTTATTATTGTAGTGAAGGTTGCAAGCGCGTCCTCAAATGTCTGCACGAAAAAATTCTCCTTGCCCTCTTCTTGGTCCTTGAATTTCCTGAGCCTTTCTTCTATTTTTTCCGCAAGCTCTGACGGCAAAACTCCCTTTTGAGCGCTCATCATAACAAACCCGAACTTGTCTTTTGAATCAGGGAACAGCTGCTCAAATGCCTGAGAGCTGATATAGATGTTTGTATCATCCTGCGGATTTCCTATTTCCTCATAGAAGCCGACCACCTCAAACTTGTTTCCGTTGATTTCTATCTTGTCCCCTAATCTTATCGGCTTCTTGAAGAGATTGTCTTCAAGCTGGTAATTATAGCCCAGAACGGCTTTGTCAATGTCGCCTTTTTTCAGCTGCCTTCCTTTTATTATCTCTATGGAAAAAGTTTCCTCAACAAATTCAAGAGCGTCAATGTCAACTCCCATCACAAAATAAAACCTCTTTTGCTCGCTGAATCTTATTTCTGCTGCCTTGAAGTACATTCCAACGATTTCATTGACTCCCTTGATTTTTTTCACAAAATCTATGTCCTCTTTTGAAAGAAAAAAATTCTCGTCTGTTCCAGGCGCCCCTATTCCCTTTGCCTGTATAAAGAGCTTGTCCCTTCCAGCTTCATCCGCCAGCGTATCAACATAATTCTGCATTCCGATGCCGAAGCTGAGCAATGCGAAAATTGCGGTTATGCCTATAAGTATGGAAAGTATAGTAAGCCCGCTCCTGAGCTTTCTTTTTCCCAGGTTTTGCAATGCGTATTTAATTTCGTAAATATTCATCTTGAATTCCTCAATGAATCAACTGGATTAAGCTTTGATGCTTGGTATGCAGGAAGCACCCCAAACAAAGAGCCAAGCAGGAATGAAACTGCAAGAGCAATTAAAATCAGCCAGAACGGAATGCTGGCTTGTATCAGCCCAGAGCCAAGGAACAGCCTTCCAAGCGCAGAAACTCCATATGCAATAGACATCCCAAGAATAATCCCGATAATCCCGCCTGCCATGCCCAAAAAGCCTGATTCAATGAAGAAAATTGTAAATATTGCCGAGTTTCTTGCACCTATAGATTTCATTATGCCAATTTCCTTTGTCCTCTCCAAGACAGAGGTGTACATAGTATTCATTATTCCGATTCCGCCAACAGCCAGCGATATTGCTGCAATTATATAGACAAAAAGCTGAACTGCGAATAATGTAGAGTTTAATGCTGCCAGCACCTGCTGCGGGCTTTGCACGCTGAAATCCTCTTCGCCTTTGTCAACATTCCTTTCCTTTCTCAGCAGCTTTTCGATATCCTCCTTTGCTTGTGCCATCCTGTTCCGGTCTTTCACTTTTACAGCAACCACATCAACTTTTTTTTTGTCAATTCCAAGCACATCAATCATTGTCTTTTCATTGAGCATGACTATCCTGTCAAAGATGAAGCTGCCTTTCTTTTCCAGAATTCCGACAACCTCAAATGGCATTTTGTTGATTATAATCCTGTCTCCTACTTTCACGGATCTGCCGAATGTGCCTTCCTCTTTGAAGTTGTCGCCAAGAACTGCCTTTCTTGTATCCCCCTCCTTGAGCAGCCTTCCCTCTTCTGCCTTCAGGTTAAGCATTGTCTCAAATGTTTTCCTGTTTTCTCCTTCAGGAACAGAGCCCATGATGCCAATGTCTTGCCTGTCGTTGAATTCAAGGGTTCCGGATTCTATGTACCTGTTAAATGCCGCCTCAACACCATTTATCTTTTCAATCTTGCCGGCCAGCTCGTCGCTTAGGGGAGTTGCCACAGCGCTTCCTGGCGGCCCTGCAAAAGCGATTCCTGATGCCTGCACTCCAAGAACATCTGGCCCGAGAAAACCAAACTGCGACATTATGGCAAGCCTTAATCCCTCTCCAAGGCCGATAAGCGAGACAACAGCAGCTATTCCTATGAATATCCCTATCATGGTGAGCCAAGACCTCAATCTTCTGTTCCTGAGGTTTTTGAGGGAAAAGAGCGCATAGTCTTTTAGCATTTTATATGGATTATTTTTAATTATACTAATAAAAGGTGCCTATCAAAATGTTTCTAATTATGCTTTCTTCGCTTTTTCCAGTATCTGTAGCCGAAAAATCCGCCGACTATCAGGACTATTAAAATAATCCACCAGAGCCTTCCATTCCCTTCCTTAAGCCCCAATTTCCTTGCCTCAGATGAGCTGTAAAGCGGCAGCTCAAGATTCACATTTTCCCTGTAGTCCTTGTTGTTCGCATCCTTGTATTGTATGCTCAATGGAAGAACTAATTTCTTTTCAGAAGTTTTTTCAGCAAAAATCCTGAAGTCAGCTGTCTCATAGTCATCAGAGTCAATGTTTCCTATGTACACTTCTGCAGGCGATATTATCCTGTACTTGTCGCTGGTCTCAAGCCTGGCATTCACAAACTTGATGTCCGGCAGGCCCTTGTTAACGATCTTTACAGTTACCTCTCCTGCGGATTTTGCAGTGTATAATGCGCTGCTTTCTATTCCAACAGAAATGTCAGGAGCATCTCCTACAACCAATGTTATTATATTTGACTTCGAGAAATTCCTGCCTGTTGAGTCTGAATACCTCAGGCTAATTGGTATCTTGTATGATTTTGAGGATGCATCGGGATCGGTAAGCAGCTCGAACTCAACTGTTTTAGAGGACTGCGGCTCGATATACGACAATACCTTCTCGTTTGTTGAGCCAATCGGAGAGAACGGAGTAGATTCATCGCCGCTTTCCCCAAGGTCAAGCACCACTTTTACGTTTTTGAGCAGGGAGGTTGCATAATTTCTTATGACTAGGCCTAATTTTGCCTTTGAGCCCGGTGCAACAACAGATGGCTCGGCTATAACTTTCTCGACTGCTATTATAGCGTCAAAGCTTTGAACCTTGATTTTGAGGTGCTCTACCATTGCCCATGAGTCAAAGCCCCCTACTTTGTACCTTATTTTTATTTCATAGTTTCCGTCAACTGCCTCCTGCGCAATCCTGAACCTGTACCTTAGAATAACGCTTTGCTTGCCGTCCTGGGACGACCCTATGTTCCCAATTGACCTTGATGCGCTCTCTCCAGCAACCAATGAAAACGGATATTCCGGAATTGCTTCAAATATGACGCCATTTGCAGCAGTCCCGTTATTTTCTATCTTGAAGCTTACTTCTACATCTTTGCCTGGTTCCACAGGATCAGGATCCTGCATTGATATGCTGATTCTGAAGTCGTGCGTGAAGCCGCTATATGGGGCGTCAACGGCTGCAGCTGCTGTTCCTATTGCTATTCCTATAATTATGGCAGATATAATAATCCAACTGCTTATCCTCATTTTAACCAGCCTCCTAATGCCTGTTACTAGTAGTTTTTACTATTTTTCCGTCCTTCAAAAATTCTGTCCTTTCCGCGACTTTTGCAAGAGCTTGGTCATGGGTCACCAATATTATCGTCTTTTTTTCCTTCTTGTGAAGTTCGTCAAGAAAATCAAGAACATTGGCGCCTGTCTTGCTGTCAAGGTTTCCTGTTGGCTCGTCAGCAAGTATAACTTCTGGATCATTTGCCAATGCCCTTGCGATTGCAACCCTCTGCTGCTGGCCCCCGCTTAATTCCGAAGGCTTATGCTCCATTCTGTCCTGCAGCTCAACAAGCTTGATCAATTCTTTTCCTTTTTTTATCCTTTCTTCTTCAGGAGTGCCCTGGAAAATCATCGGCAGCATGACATTTTCAATTGCTGTCAATGTAGGAACAAGATTGAATTGCTGGAAAATGAATCCGATTTTCCTGCCCCTTATCTGGGCAAGCTCTGACTCCTCGAGCTTGGATATGTCATGCTCTTCCAGAAAAACCCTGCCTCTTGTAGGGACGTCAAGGCAACCTATTAAGTTTACGGCTGTTGATTTGCCTGATCCGGATGGACCCATAATTGCAACAAACTCTGCTTCCCTGATATCCAGATTGAGGCCCTGCAGCGCATTCACTTCAACATGCCCCATTCTATAGACCTTCCACACTTTCTCCAGCTTTATAAGAGACTTTTTCATTTTGTTTTGTCTTTAATATGTCGGAAATATACCATCAATCTATGATTGATGGACGTAAGTCCAATGTAGTTGTACAGGATGATATATTTCCGAGCATGCTCAAAAACCACCTGTCTGCACGGGATGGCTTACAAGGCTTTCAGCCTATCATGCCACCCGTCTATGACGGGTGGTTTTTGACATCTAATCAATCTTTTTTAGCCTTCTTATGGTTTCCTTCAAAACTGATTTTATTTTTTTCGTGTCTTTTCCGGATGTATAAAGCTCGAATATAGTTGCCCTGAACTCGTTAAGCTCAGGATTGAACTCCCTGAACGGAAGCTGCCCTTTCTTAAGGCTGTTGAAAACCTCAAGCATAAACCCCATTTCCCTCTTGTCGGTTATTTTTCCAAAAGCTTTCCAGGTTGCAATCATCCTGTCAACAATCGTGTTCTTGCTTTTGTCTATAAGCACAAGGTGCTTTTTGCCTTCATTCGTGAGAAAATAGAGCTTTTTCCTTCCCTCCAGCTCGACCTTGACAAGCTCCTCTTTCAGCAATTTGTCGAGCAGCGGATATATGGAGCCAAAGCTCGGCTTCCATGTGCCTGTGTCATTTTCAATCTGCTTTATCAGCCCATAGCCGGAGAGCTTCCCATTGGACAAGGTTTTCATCACAATTAGCCTAAGATATCCGGCCATCATTTTGTACCACCTATTGACTATTCATTTTAAATATTACTATCGTTTTCGATATAGCGGTAACGATATATCCATATATAAATGTTTGTGTAAAAATATAAAAATAATAAATTTTAAATATACTCCATTATTTGCGCATATTATGAAGGAAAAGAGGGACAAAAAAAAATGGGTTCTTATGCTGTTCATAGTGGTAATAATGATAGGCACTTCATTTAGCGCTTTTATCTTCAGCGGCGCCCCGGCAAGCGAGGTGGAAAAATTCAACGGAATAAAATTCACCGGCAGCAATAATATATGGACTGCAAGGATAAACGGCAAAGACGCCGCTTTCAGCTATCTGCCCAAAGAAACTGAAAACATACCTGTAGCTGACGATTTTCCTGGCCTACTTCAGGGCAAGGCAGAGATAGACTTAACCTCTGATTTTAGCAGCAACTTCAGCGGCACAATCGCGCTTGCGCAGCATCAGATGGGTCTTACATTATCTGCTTATGGCATTTACTCAAGAAAAGGATTTACATCAAATACCTCATTTAATTTTCCTGTGATAACCTGTAAAGAATCAACAAAGATTGTGCCTGTAGTTTATTTCAGGCAAAGCAACACCACACAGCTCTATGTAGAAAATGGCTGCATAATCGCGGAAGCATCCTCGAATTCTGATTTTATAAGAGTCAAGGACAGGCTGCTGTATGGGCTATTAGGGGTATTAACATGAATGATCCGAGAAGCAAGCTTAATGTTTTGAGGAAGGGGCTGGAAACAGGGGCAATTAACGAGCTCGAATACCGAAGGGAAGCGGAAAAGCTTGAGCAATCCGTTGCAGAGTCTGATAAAATGGATTTGAATGCGAGTAAGCCAGATGATAATCCAAATGACGATAAGCCCGGAAAATCCTCGGAGAAGGCGCTTATAATCGGAATAACTGCCTTGATTTTGCTGCTGGCAGCAGTATTTGCATTTGCAATTTTGCAGAAGCCTGAGCCTAAGACGCTTGAAGACCTGCATGTGTTAAATCTTAAGGGAAAGCTTAAGCCGGAGCAGGGTTATGTATACAAAGGGGCATACAGTTTTGTGGCTTTGGATAACCAATGGTATACCCAGCTTCAATCGCCCAAAGGCACGAAAATTTACAGCATGGCATTGAGATATTCTCCAAGAGACCTTAACAATATTTCTATAGAAGGCACCTTAGACAAGGAATTCTTTGATAGCCAAAGCGAGTTTTATGTTACTTTTAACCCTGTTGGAAACGACTTTTCCCACGTTTCATTGGCTGTTGCGGACTTTGGAACCCATATGTCCAAAGTTTTTGAAAAAAACCCGATAGCTGCCTGTGACAGAAACGAGACAGAGCCTTGCAAGGCAAGGCCAATAGTTATCTGTGAAGACTACGACAAGCTTGTGCTTTATGTAAGGGAAGCCCCAAGGCAGAGGGTGTACTACAGCAGCAACTGCATTGTTGTGGAAGGCAGCGGCTTGGATCTGGTAAAGGGCGTTGACAGGGTCCTTTATAATCTGTATGGGATAATGCAGCAGGAAGAGCAATAATGGAGCATTATTATTCCGAAGAGCAGAAATCTAAGGCAGATATAAAAAAAATAAGCCAAAAAATCAAGGGAATTAATTTTGATTTTTACACGTCTTCAGGAATATTCTCAAAGAGCAGGGTTGACGCAGGCACTTTGATTCTTGCGGAAAATATGGTTATCATTAAAAATTCAAAAGTCCTTGACATTGGATGCGGCATAGGAATCCTTGGGATTGCCGCTGCAAAACTGTTCGGCGCAAATGTTGTGATGTCTGACATAAACAAAAGGGCTGTAATGCTCGCCAGGAAAAATATTGGGCCGAATGTACAAGCGGAAATCAGCCAGGGAAATATGTTTGAAAGCATCGAAGACAAAGATTTTGATACAATATTGTCCAACCCGCCCCAAAGTGCAGGAAAGGAATTATGCTTCAGACTGATTGAAGGAGCAAAAATCCATTTAAAAATCGGTGGAAATTTGCAGTTAGTAGCCCGCCACAACAAGGGCGGCAGAACATTAAGCGGGAAGATGAAAGAA
>JACOUX010000022.1 GCA_016177615.1 Candidatus Woesearchaeota archaeon
AATGGAGCATTATTATTCTGAAGAGCAGAAATCTAAGGCAGATATAAAAAAAATAAGCCAAAAAATCAAGGGAATTAATTTTGATTTTTACACGTCTTCAGGAATATTCTCGAAGAGCAGGGTTGACGCAGGCACTCTGGTTCTTGCGGAAAATATGATTATCAATAAAAATTCAAAAGTCCTTGACATTGGATGCGGCATAGGAATCCTTGGAATCGCTGCTGCAAAATTATTTGGCGCAAATGCTGTGATGTCTGACATAAACAAAAGGGCTGTAATGCTCGCCAGGAAAAATATTGGGCTGAATGTACAAGCGGAAATCAGCCAGGGAAACCTGTTTGAAAGCATCGAAGACAAAGATTTTGATACAATATTGTCTAACCCGCCCCAAAGTGCAGGAAAGGAATTATGCTTCAGACTGATTGAAGGAGCAAAAATCCATTTAAAAATCGGTGGAAATTTGCAGTTAGTAGCCCGCCACAACAAGGGCGGCAGAACATTAAGCGGGAAGATGAAAGAATGGTAATGTTAAAGTTATTGCGAAGAAGAGCGGGTATTGGGTTTATTTGAGTTTTAAAGGATAATAATGGTCCCAAGCTTCATTCCTAGTAGCGGGAATTATTTCAAGAAGGGCAGCCCGCTCTTTTGGTCTAAGGTCCAACCATTGCCTCCAATTCGGCTTTGCAGCTTCTTGAGGCCAAGCAAGGAAAAATTCTCTTTCCTTAAGTTTCTGCCCATGACCAGACATTTGGCCATCTCTTTGCCTATAAAAATAAAGTCGTTCTGCAACATGGTACCACTTATCCCTGTCTACAGCATTTAAATCTCTTGGAGTGCTATGTTTAAATATTTTTGTCACAACAAGTGCATTTCCAGGGATATAATTTTTTCCTTCAACCCAATCTCTGCCAAAATATAAATCACTGTCAAAATCGGGCGCTGTTGCACTTCCAATGCACAATCCCTTTTCATCAATCAAAATGCTATCGCAGTATGCCATAACAACACTTAGGTCTGATGAGCGCTGCTGTTCAAGCCGGTCAAATAAAGTTTCTGCGAATTGCGGAGCGAAAACATCATCGGCGTCTGCAACAAAGGTGTATATGCTTTCTCTGTCAATGTGTCTCTTAGCAGCTTCAAGAGCACGGTTTTTTCCGCCATGGGGAACCCTATCAAGGACACCAGCAATATGCTTCTCAAGTAGTTCATTTCGTGATGACTGAAATATCTCGGTCAAGCTGGAATAGTCACGATCTTGGCTTCCGTCATCAATAATTATGAGTTCGAGCCTTCCCCCATGACTTAGAAAAGTCTGCTGAAAAATACTACTTAATGCTTCCCTAATGTAAGGCAACGCTTGCCAATGCGGCATTATAACCGACACTAACGGCCCTTCGCTTGCTCTTGTAATCATATCGATGGTCATTTTAGTAAAATAAAATCAAACCAAAGATAAAAACCTACTCGCTTATTGCAGTCATCACATCTTTGGATATGTTGTTCTTCTCGAACTTTCCGCTTCTCAGCTTTTCAAGAGCAAGCTTTGCCGCCTTTACGCCGCTTAAGAACATCCCGCCAAAAATAGGCCCCATTCTCGGCAGTCCAGCAACAGAGTTTGCTGCCATTCCTCCGACAATCAGGTTTGGAAAGATTTCCTTTGTATTCTGGATTGTTGCAATTTCCCCTTTCTCGATCCACATTGAGCCTTCATGCCCCACAAAGCCACCAATAATTGGCTTTATTTTTTCATTCACAATTCTGCAGACTTCGGCATTGTGTCCAGTTACATCGATCACAATCTTGCTTTCGCAGCACAATGGGTCAATGCATTCTGCAGTTAGGTGCGCAACCTGTGTCCAGTTTATGACCACACCATGCAGTCCATCCTCCCTGTAAATGACATCCTGCACTTTGACAGAGTTAAGCATCTTTGCGCCATGCTCAAATGCCTGGGCAAGCAATTTCGCTGTAACATAATAGCTGTCTGCAACATACAAGTCGCCTTGCTTGTCCAGCTTTATTCCAAAAGCTTCCAGGAATTTATTGGCAGGCTCTTCAACAACTATCTTCGGGAATAGCATACCACCTTGCCACATTCCCCCTCCTGCCTTGACATCCTTTTCTATTAGAAGCGTCTTTACACCTTCTCTTGCAAGCAATAGCGCAGCAGTGGCTCCTGCAGGCCCTGCTCCCACAATAATGACATCGCTTTCCGCATAATCAGAGAAATCCTTCATAAAATTATGGATAATCGCTCTTGTTACATCTACCTCTCTTACTTTGCTGTTTATCACTAAAACCACCTCATTGCTTGGGGTATTATTATGGTTTAAATAGTTTTTGGGAGAAAAGGCACGAAAAATTAAAGCTCACTAACCCCATCCTTTGTTACAGCCATCAATCTTATCCCAACCCCAAGCTTCAATAATGCAGAAAGAATGGCCATGTGCTCCTTGCCGTTGCCTGAGACAAGGTTCAATGCAACCTCAAAATCTGCAAGCCTTCCTTTTAGCCCATTCCGGATGTTCTCTATCAGCAGGGCAGCAGGCTGCTGGAAATCAACAACGACAAACTCAATTTTTTTTTCTGACTTGAAGTTTTTTTTCCCGAAGTCATTCGTAACGATGAAAATATTGCCCCAGTCCTGCTCCCTAACCAGCCTTTCAACATGGCCCCAGCTTTTTTCCCCGGATGAAAGGCATGCTATTAAATCGGTCATAAATTAAAAGAATAAATAAATATATATTAATGTTTTGCAAAAGTTATGTAACAATAAGTTATATCCTCCCGCTCCTCAAATATTCATCAACATCCTCTGATTCAAGATGCTTCTTGGAATGAAATTTGCTGTCAAACTTTTTTCTTTCCTTCTTGAGGCTCAGGCCGTACAAAAGCCCTATTCCCATGCCTGCGAGATGGGCGATATTGCCGACTCCGGAAGGGAAAAATATTCCAAATACGTCAAATACAGCATATATTATTCCTGCAGCCCATAATGGCACTGGTATTACGAAAAACAGCAAAAGCTTCAGATCAGGCATTAAGATGATTAAAACTCCAATCATTCCCATTATTGCGCCGCTTGCTCCTAAGGCATAACTGTAAAAAAAACTGGAAAGAAAAGCGGCAATAACTCCGCTGGCAAAGTACACGATAAGAAATCTTTTTGCCCCTATCCTGGCCTCAAGTAACGGTCCAAATAACAGCAGTGTATACATATTTACAATGAGGTGGTTTATTCCACTATGAAGAAACATGGACGTGACCAATATCCAAGGCCTTGAAAGCACTTCAGCAGAATTCAGGATGAGCGATTCGGTAAATCCCTTTATTGCCGTTTGAAATACAAAAAACAGGATATTCAAAATAACCAAAGGAATTGCCGCGCTCTTGATTTCAAGCTTCATTTTATTCCATCTATTCTGGCAGCCAGTATAAAATCATTTTCAGACAACCCATTTATTGCGTGCGTCCAAATCTCGACTTCAACCTTGTTGTAATGCACTGAAAAATCCGGGTGATGGTCTTCTGATTCTGCGATTTCTGCCATTGAGCTTACAAATTTCATCGCGCCAATAAAATCTTTAAACTTGAATTTTTTGCATAGGCGTCTACCCTTAAGATGCCATAGCGGCACTTCCTTCATAAATCTGCTTATTTCAGCTTCTTTAAGAGGCGGAGTTCCTGCGCTGCAAGGCACGCATCTTTTGTTGGCCAGCTTCATAAGCACAATAATATTTTCAAAAATTTAAATCTTGCTGTTGGCAATTTCAAATGCCCTTAACCCAATGTCCCTGACGTCTTCAGGCACGCATGACTTGTTTAAGTCCGCCTCCTCAAACCACCTAAAATCCTTGATTTCATCATTCATCTTCAAGTCTTTTGGGTTTAGGGCCTTGCATAAGTAAAAGAAGCAGCAATGGTCATGGTCGCCGACAGAATGCACGTTTGCGTGAAATGGCAGCGCAAGGTTCCTTTTAACATTCCCGTTTGTTGGCGTTCCTATTCTGTTCAAAATTTCAGCATCAATTCCAACCTCTTCCTTTATTTCCCTCAGCAGAGCCTCATCGGGCGTTTCATTCCGCTGTACATGGCCACCGACAGGCAGCCAAAGGTCAAGTTTGGAATGATGTATTAAAAGGACTTTATCTTCGTGGAAAATGTAGCCAGCAACCACTAGATGTGTTTTCATAAAAGAATAGGAAAATCAATTTTTATTTAAATATTCTGGAGAATTAACGTATGCGATCGCTGTTAAATCTTTTTCCATACGAAGTGTGGGAAAAACTGCGTCCTTAGAGTTATTACTCGGGGCACAAGTTGTCCAATCAAAAGAACGGAAGCGAAAGGACAATAGTCAGGGTGCACACTCACGTAAAAGGAGCTTAAAATAGTAAAGTTTATATATTATGTATGTTTTTAGAATACATATGTCTGTTAATAACATACAATTTACAAAGATTGAAATTCAGATAGCTAAATATCTATTTAAGCACTATAAAGATAGGTATAATGCCAGGCAATTGGCTAGAATATTGAATATTAATCATGCTCATGCCAGTAAGTTATGTAATATTTTAGTGGATAAAAAATTATTGACGAAAGAAGAGATAGGTAATTCTGTATTTTTTTCTTACGAATATGATAACAAGCTGGCTATAAAATTTATGGAATACATGTTAAGTTTGGAAGAGAAAGAGTTCCCCAAATGGCTAAGTGAATTGTCTCATAGTCTAAAAAAATTTAAGGACTATATTGGAATGGGTTTGGTTTTTGGTTCATCTATAAAAACTAAGGATTTTAAAGATATAGATGTTTTGCTTATGTATGATGCTGAAAAATCCAAAGACATTAAAAAAATAAAGGATGAAATAAGAAAATCTGAATTAGTTGAAAAACCTATAAGATATGTGGATATAGCCGAAAAGGACGTTCTAGTGAATAAAGAAGACAAAATTTTTTATAGTATACTATCTGAGAGTCTTGTATTCCACAATCCTGAAAAGTATGTTGAGGTGGTTAGGAAATGCCGCAAATAGATGAGCATTTGAAGTGGTGTTTGAAAGACCCAAAAAGGCTGATAAAAACAAAGCCCGATTTGGATTTGGCCCAAAAGCACGTTAAAAAGTCAGAGTATAATTATAGTGTAGTACAAACTCTTGAAGGGTTGAAAATATATGACTGGGCTTTGAATGTAGGCTTTTATGCCATATATCACTGCTTTTTAGCAATCCTTGCCAAATATGGCTATGAATCGCGAAATCAGGCTTGTACGATAACTGTTCTGCTTATCTTGATAAATGAGAAGAAACTTGATTTAGATAAGGACTTGGTTACCCAATTTGATACTCTTGATGTTGAAAAGAACATCACGAATCCAACAGTAAGAGAAAGCAGGGAAATTTCCACTTATGGCGTTGAAACAAGCATTGATTTGCAACAGCTAAAGAAAATAAAGGAATTGATACTGAAAGTGCAAAGAAAGACTATAAGGATATTGGGAGAATGATTAAACAAAATGCCAAACGAAATAACTAATGGATACCAAATTGAATGCTTATTATGCAATTATGTATGGAAAACTAAATACTCTCAAATATCAGCCAAATGCCCTTCTTGTAATTGCAGAATTTATGGTACAGGAAATTATACAGTTCACACAAGGTATATTCACCACGAAAAAACAGAAGAAGAGAAGAGGCAAACTAGAGTGAAAATTGGTGTGGCTATGTTTGTGTTTTGGATTGCCCTTATATCTATTTGTTTCTAAAACAAGTTTTCAATGGTTTTTTGGTTTATTTATGAGTGCTCCATTGTTTGGAATATGGTTTTTTATGGCTTGTAAAAAATCTAAAGAAGAGGACAAATGAGACAAATCTAAAAAGTGAAAATGTAAGTTCAGAGGTTTTATAAATTTTTAAAATTGACTGTACATTAAGCTTATTAATCACTATTAAAATTGGCTTGGCAGCTGCAATGATTGTTATTATTTTACTATATTGAAAACAAATATCCTTTGTTCGCCAAACCATAAACTATAAATAAAACTTGTTTCATTTCCAATTAATGCACACATTAAATTTGCTCTGTTCTGAAGGTGGTAATTTTGCCTAAATTCATTGTAGTGGCAGGTGGGGTAATGAGCGGGGTTGGCAAAGGTGTCACCACAGCCTCAATCGGAAAAATTTTGCAGGAGCACGGCTACAAGGTTACAGCAATAAAAATTGACCCTTATCTTAACTATGATGCAGGCACTTTAAGGCCGACAGAGCATGGCGAAGTCTGGGTCACAGACGATGGAGGCGAAATTGACCAGGACTTGGGAACCTATGAAAGATTTCTTAACGAGGACATTCCAAAAAGAAATAATATAACGACAGGGCAGGTTTACAAGACAGTCATTGACAGAGAAAGGCAAGGCGAATATCTTGGGCAGACTGTGCAGTTCATTCCCCACATTCCTGATGAAATCAAGAAAAGAATCAAGAAAGCGTCTGATTCTCATGATTTTGTTTTGATTGAGGTTGGAGGAACTATCGGCGACTATGAAAACATCCCTTTTCTTTTTGCGCTAAAAAGCCTTGAAAGGGAGGTTGGAAAGCAAAGCCTGTCTTATTTCCTTGTCACATATCTCCCGATCCCAAGCCACATCGAGGAAATGAAGACAAAGCCTACGCAGCAGGCCATAAGATTGCTAAGCGAGTCCGGCATATTCCCTGACTTCATCATTTGCAGGGCGAAGAAGGCTCTTGACATCCCAAGGAAGAAAAAAATCGAGACTTATGCAAACATTGCCTCTGAGCACGTCATCTCGGAGCCCGACATTGACACGGTTTACCAGATTCCGCTTGACTTGGAAAAAGAGAAGCTTGGTGAAAAGCTTCTCAGGGAATTTGGAATGAAATCAAGAAGATCTCCTGATTGGTCCAATTGGGAAAAGCTTGTGCAGAATATCCTGAATCCGAAGAAAAAAATCAGGGTAGCAATTGTTGGGAAGTATATCGAAATAGGAGATTATGCTCTTGCTGATTCTTACTTGTCCATCAACCAGTCATTGCTTCATGCAGGCGCTTCCCTGAACACAGGAGTTGAGATAACATGGCTTGATTCCAAAATGTTTGAGGACAGCAAGAAATCTGTGAATGAGTTAAAGGATTATGACGGAATAATTGTTCCAGGCGGCTTTGGCTCGTCAGGAGTTGAAGGAAAGATATTGGCTGCAAGTTATGCAAGAGTAAAAAAGATTCCATATCTTGGCTTGTGCTACGGCCTGCAGCTTGCAGTTATTGAGTTCGCGAGAAATGTCTGCGGATTGGGAGATGCGCATACAACAGAAGTTGCCCCAAAGACAAAAAATCCTGTCATTGATGTCCAGCCTGCGCAAAAGGAGATTCTCGAGAAAAGCATGTACGGCGGCACCATGAGGTTAGGTGCTTATGCCTCAATCTTGAAAGAAAAGACGCAGGTGTTGAAATTATACGAGGAAACAGGCAGGCTAAGAGAAGATGCGGTGAGAATTCAGGAGCTTATGAAAGACAAATCCCATGCATTCAGGATTGGATTGCTTGAAAAGGGAAAAAAGGTTGTGTTGGAAAGGCACAGGCATAGATACGAGGTCAATCCAAAATACATTGAGCTGCTGGAAAAGAATAGATTGGTTTTTTCAGGATATTATACAAGGTTTGATAAAACTAAGCTGATGGAATACATCGAGCTTCCTGGACATCCGTTCCTGATAGGAACACAGGCGCATCCTGAATTTAAATCTCGGCTTGGAAATCCGTCTCCGATATTTTATGGTTTCGTGAAGGCGTGCGGGAAATAATTAAATTTTTCAAAACCTTTATTAACACTCCTCTTTTCTCCCTGAGCTTTGTATTCGAGAGGCTTGATTTGATGGATGAGAGTAAAAACACTGCCGAAAGAAGAAATCTGAAACAGAAATTACTTGAGTTCTATGACAAAAAATACAAGCTCCTGCTGATAATTCCAATCGTGATGCTTGTTCTTGCCTTGGCCCAAATCGGCTATCAGTCCTATAAGACAGGCGACTTCATAAAAAGGGACGTTTCGCTGAAAGGTGGGGTAACTGTTACAATCCCTTACCAGCAGAACGTAAACATAGTCTGGCTTGAAAATGAAATCTCCTCAAAATTCCCGGACCATGATGTTGCTGTGAGAAGCTTAAGAAGCTCAGGCGCTGTTGTCGGAATTATAGTTGAAGCAGACATAGATGGAAATGACAAGGCACAAACTGGCAAGCTTCTAGGGGCAGTTGAATCTTCGCTGAAGATTGACTTAAGTAGCATTGAATATGGGATTGAAGTCATAGGCTCATCGCTTGGCTCAAGCTTCTTTAAGGAATCCTTGATTGCATTGGCAGTCGCATTCATGTTCATGGGCATTGTTGTGCTCATCTATTTCAGGACATTCATTCCAAGCGTTGCAATAATCCTTGCTGCATTCTCAGATATGGCAGTTGCATTGGCTGTGATCAACATAATGGATGTAAGAGTTGGTACAGCAGGCATTGCAGCATTCCTTATGCTTATAGGATATTCAGTTGACACAGACATCCTGCTTACGGTTAGAGTATTGAAAAGAAAAGAAGGCACTGTGATGGACAGGATTGTCAGCTCAATAAAGACAGGGATGACGGAAACTTTGACTGCAATTGTTGCAGTGACAGTTGCAATGTTTGTTACCCAGTCTGAAGTAATAAGGCAGATAATGCTGATATTGCTGATTGGGCTGGTTGCAGACATATTCAATACATGGATACAAAATGTCGGCTTATTAAGAATTTATATTGAAAGAAAGGCAAAGAAAGGAGTTTCAATATGAATTACAAAATAAAGAAGCTTCTGGCTAATTGGAGGATTTTGCTTCTTGTGGCTTTTATAGTATTTTCCCTTATAGCCATCCATCCAACAACAAGCGAAGGGGTCGCTATAAGAAGCGTAATAACAAACAGCTCAGCCAGCATCGCAGGAATTCCGCAGCCAAAGCCAAATATTCTGCCTGTCAACAGGGAAGTAATAGTCTCAATCAACAATAAGCTCGTGAAGAATGTTGAGGATTATTTCAACCTCACTTCAAATCTGCAGCCCAACAAGACTCTTAACATAAAGACTTCATACAGGCCATATAAGATTGTCACTAAGGAAAAATTCGAAACTGTTGAGCTGAATGAAACAGAAGAAAAGATTATTGCAATAAACGAAACAGTTGCCCAAAAAATCATAGTTCCCAAAACCAAGCAAATGAGCCTTGGAGTTGAAGATATTGGATTAAGAGTTTATGACGCTCCAAAAACAAACATCCGAAAAGGGCTTGATTTGCAAGGTGGTACAAGAGTGCTTTTGCAGCCCGAGGAAAAACAGGCTCCTGACAGGCTTTCTTTCCTGATTGACAACATGAAGGAAAGGCTGAATGTTTATGGTCTGAGCGACATTGTAATAAGGGACGCAGGTGACTTGAGCGGCAATCAGTACATTGTGGTTGAGATTGCAGGCGCAACAGAAGAGGAGATAAAGGATTTGCTTGCAAAACAGGGCAAATTTGAAGCCAAGATTGGCAACAGCACAGTTTTCAGGGGCGGCCAGGACATTGTCTATGTTGCAAGAAGCGCGAATGAGGCAGGCATTGACCCTAATGCAGGCTGCAGCCAGGGCCCGCAGTGGGCATGCCGATTCAGGTTTTCAATTACCTTGAGCCAGGAGGCAGCGCAGAGGCAGGCAGACGCTACAAGAGATTTGGAAATTATTTACGATCCTGCAAGCGGCAGAAGCGACTATCTGAGCCAGAAGATCGAGTTTTATCTTGACGACAAGAAAGTGGACGAGCTGAACATAGGGGCTGACTTAAAGGGCCAGGCAGCTACGCAAATCGCAATTTCAGGAACAGGGATTGGCGCAAATAACCAAGAAGCGATTGCAAATTCGCTGCAGAACATGAAAAGGCTCCAGACCATTCTGATAACGGGCTCGCTTCCGGTAAAGCTTAACATAGTAAAGACAGATGCAATAAGCCCTGTTTTGGGAGAAGAATTTGTTAAGAACGCAATTCTGATGTCATCGCTTGCAATACTCGCTGTTGCGGTTGCTATTGGGCTAAGGTACTGGAAGCTTGTAATAGCCATCCCGATACTCATAACAATGCTTTCTGAAGTAATAATACTGCTTGGCATTGCGGCATTTATTGGCTGGAACATAGATATGGCTGCTATTGCAGGAATACTTGTTGCCATTGGGACAGGTGTAGATGACCAGATTGTTATAACTGATGAAACCTTAAAGGGCGAGGCAGCAAACGTTATCAACTGGAAAGAAAAAATTAAGAGGGCTTTCATTATCATCATGCTTGCTTATGCAACAGTTGTAGTCGCCATGATTCCCCTGGTATTTGCAGGAGCCGGATTGCTTAAGGGGTTTGCGATTACTACCATCATAGGAGTTACAATAGGGGTTTTTATTACAAGGCCGGCTTATTCTGAGTTTGTGGAGATAATGCTGAAATAGAAAGTGCTGAAATAGAAAGATTTAAATATTATAATAATTCCTATAAAATATACTAATAGGTAAGCATCATGGATTTATGGATAAAAGAGGTTATTAGTAGACTGGATAGAAAGAATGCGCAAATACTTTTTGGTGAGCATGCAGCGAAGGACAAAAATCTTGATATGGCAGACGTGGATAATGCTGTAAAAACTGTTCAGATTGGCAAAGTAGAAGAAGAAAAATCATCCCAGGAAAAAGAGCGCATATGTTTCAAAAATTATTTTGGCAAGAAGGGACAAACCTATTTTGTAGTTGTTGAATATTACCAAGATTTTATAAAGATAATAACTGTAAATAAAAAGAAGGGAAAATACTAAGGTGAATCCAAAATGAAGACAAGCACTTGTAAATGTGGCGGGAATATTAAGCAGGATAGATGTTTCGCTGAAGGTTTTCTGATAGACTGCATGAAATGCGATAAATGCAGCGAAACTTTATTCACGCCTGAACAGACTAAACAGCTAATAAGATTAAGGGATGCCAATAAAGATATTGAAGGAAAAAGAAAGATAATCAAAGTAGGGTCTTCAATTGCAGCATTACTGCCAAAAAAGGTTGAAGCATATGGCGTCAAGGAAGGTATAGTTGACAGCATTAGGGTCTTAAGCTCCAATTCCCTTGAGATTAAGTTTAATAATGATATTATATCTTAAAATTCAAGGACAGTTTTAAAAATGATAAGTACTTTGATATTTTCTCAATAAGGTATGTCCAATTACTAATGTATTAAGTTTTTCTTTAAGATAAGCATGGGCTTCCCTGCGGGCTTCTGTAACATCTAAACCCAATTCTCCCAAGTTATCAGTTCCATTATGGAAAATAGTCAGCGCAGATTCAACGCGAACGTCTAAAACCTTGGGCATCCTTCCTGCAATG
>JACOUX010000023.1 GCA_016177615.1 Candidatus Woesearchaeota archaeon
ACCACCTTTTCAACATCCTTCTTGAAGTTTCTTTTCAGGCAGTCTATAAGCATCCACAGCCAGAAAATAAAAAGGAACAAAATTGCAGCCAGTACAACCAATCCAAAACCGGCAAACAAGCCAAAGCCATGCATCCCCATGACATCAAAAGCGTCATAGCCATTCCTGAAGTAGCCGAATGCATTTGCAACCCCGGCAGAAATTATCGATGCCGCTGTAAAGCTTATTAATTTTGATAATTTGCTCATTTTAAACAATCAATTTTTTTGTGCATATAAACTTATTGCTTGCTTTTTCGAAAAACAATAAAATATATATTCTAATTGCCAACTCCTACAGCAGATTCGAAAAAAACAATGAGCCAAATCCCGACCTTGGAAAATACAGTAAGAAAAATATTAGCTCATGGCGTTTCCATCAATCCAGGAATAGTAAGGGAGCTTATGCAATATGCAGCTGACTTGTACGACCAGCAAAATTTATTGAATCATGATGATTTTTTAATAGAAAACCTCAGACTTAAATTGAAGGCATTGACGCTGCCAAAGAAGATATTGCTGTATTACGAGCTTCTGAAGGAATCAAGAAATATCAGCCTAACTGGAGAATACCGAGAATACTTTTTTAATGCAGCAATATATTTTCGGCAAAACTTTATAGTGCTTGAGAAAAACGACGGAGAAAGTTCAGCTCTGGAAATTCAGTCAGAAACTCAAAGCCCTTTATGACTCGTTATCCATTAATCTTCTTCCTTCCCTTTCTTCTTTTTCTCTTTTAACTTTTTCGTCAGCCCAATCTTCTTATGGCATTTCTGGCATTTAAATACATATGATGGAACTCCCTCAAAGCTTTTCCTTTTGTATTCGGAAGTTGCCTCGCCTTCATTGCCGCAGTGAGGGCACTTGTATTCAATATTTATGACAAGGTCATTTTCAACTTTCTCATTATTTTCTACGTAGCGGCAGCTTTTACATACATAGGTAGGTGATTTCTTATCGGGCTTGCCGCTTTTAGTCGATGGCTTCCTTAATACATCTTTCCCGCATTTAGGGCATTCTTTCCTGAAAACCCATGCCATTGCCATTCCAGAGCCGATAGACCTGTTTGTAAAGTAAATGCATTCTTCCACACTTGCCGGTTTCTTTAATGCCATTTCATTCAAACCTCCTCAGCTTTTTCCAGATTTCAGCTGCGTGCTCATAATCAATATTATTTATATAATCTTCGCTAAAGCCCGTATTCTTCCTGAATTCCTGCTTGTATAATTCAAGCGTCTCATTTTTTGGGCAAAACCGGTTGATGACCCTGCTGTCCTTGAGGGCATCTTCTGACAATTGGTAAAATGTAGCGTTAAGGAAAATGGCATTCTTTGACGACAAGCCCGCTGATATGGCCTCTTCAGGATAGTTTTCAACGAATAAGTACAGAGCATCAACTGCCTCATAGCCCTTTAATGCGGAATTGTTTCTTAGGTGCGCAGACTCCACAATAAGCGGCCTGATTTTACAGCCGAAGCCGCCTTTTGTAGTCCCAGAATCCCCATATTTCTGGCTTTGAATGTAGAGTTTATCAGCCTCCAGGATCAGTATTTTGAACTCAATCAAGCGGTTAAACGGCACTTGACCTGCTGATAGCAGAGTTTTATTGAGCTGCCTTAGATCATAAAGCATTGAGTCTATCTTCTCTATGTTTTTTGGAGAATCCTCCATGGTTGCATTGTATCTTGAATTAACCATATTTATCTGCTCTAATCCGTAGCCAAAATCATTCTTTGCAGTGCATCCGGCAAGCCCAACAACCGCAATCAAGGCAAAAATCAGCAATAGCTTCCTCAATCTAAACACCTCCATGAGAACAATGTTAATTATGCAAGATTTTTAAATCCTTTGGTAATACCAGTTTGTATGTCACTCTACAACCGCATAGCAAGAGGCTATGACGAGCTGTATAAGGAGGAGCAGCTCGAAAAACTTGGCATGATAAAAAGCGAAATTAATTTTAACAAAAAAGACAGGATACTGGATGTTGGATGCGGCACCGGCATATCATCGGATTTAGGGTGTTTTGTAGTAGGAGTAGACCCAAGCATGGGCTTGCTAAAGCAAAACTGCAATACAATGAAAGTTCTCGGATGCGCAGAACAGCTTCCATTCAAGAGCAATGTATTTGATTATGTTGTTTCAGTGACGGCCATTCATAATTTCAGCAACATCAAGATGTCATTAAAGGAGATGGAAAATGTCGGAAAGAAAGGATTTATCATCTCTGTATTGAAAAGGGCCAGAATGGCCGGCTATATTAAAAAAATTCTTAGAAGGCAGTTCACTGTAATAAAAGAACTGGAAACAGGCAAGGATGATATTTTTTTTCTGCAAAAAAGGGCAAAAAATGCATAAGTTTATATATATAAAATAACTACTATTAAATAGCTACAAAATGAGAATAGCAATCTTTGCATTGGCTTTTGCGATTCTGCTAACTTCAGGAATAAGCGCGGCTGGCCTGGAAATAAACGAGATAAAGGCAAGCGTTGAGTATGACGAGTCTTTGGTTTACAGCTCTGAAAGCAGGTACCTCAAGGACAGGGTTTCATTTAACACCATTCCTGTTGCAAATAACTCCAGGATAAATGTCGATGTTTTCCCGGGCTCAAACCTCACTCTTACAGTAAGAGTTGAAAATACCCTGGCTGGAAACAATAATGAAATTAGCGACATAATTGTTACAGGCACAATAAAAGAGGTAGATGACGGCTCTGATTTGGAGCAGAAAAGCCTTGATTTTGAGCTTGGCCCGGGCGATGAAGGAAAGGCTGACATAAAGTTTGCAATTCCGGTTGATGTGGCGAGGAAAACCTATGATGTTGTTATAGAAGCCCATGGGGACGGAAAAAATTTCACTTCCTACAGCACACAGCTTCCCCTAAAACTTGAAGTCAAAAAACTTGGGCATGACATAAGGATAACCAAAACAATTTTGAACCCAGGTGCAGTAGACTGCAAAAGAAAGTCAAGGCTGACTGCTGAAATAATGAATGCAGGCTCAACAAGCGAAAGCAATGTTGCATTAGAGTTCAAGGCTGCCGGGCTTGGCATCAACTCATACAGCAAAGACATTGTCTTAGAGGCATCAGACGACATTGATTCAGATGAAAGGAAATTTACGAAAAGCCTTGATATAGAGCTCCCAGAGTTCTTTAATTCTGGAACTTACCCAATCTATGTCAGCCTTTACTGGCAGAATTATGTTTTGTTCGACCAAAAGATTGTGAATATTGTTGTCAGGGACTGCGCTTCTGCTCCTGCAGGCAAACCCGGACCAAAAGGGCAG
>JACOUX010000024.1 GCA_016177615.1 Candidatus Woesearchaeota archaeon
TGTTATTTAAGGCAGCAACTGCGCCGGCCAAAAAGAAAATTGAAGTAAAGGGCGCTGACCATAGTTTTTCAGGAGAAGCTGCGGAACGATATATTCTAGCTCACTTAGAGGCATTTATGGGAAAAACAAAATCCTAAACCCTCAGATTCTGGTTAATGAAATTAATAATATCATCTTTCTTCTTGTCTGCTTCCTTGTTTCTCACCTTTGAAGCGTACAAGTCAAGATTCTCTTTTTTGATTTTTGCATTGCTCCTTGTTATCTTTTCATTGATCTTGTTCAGCCTGGTTACCACCATGTTCAGCTTGCTTTGCATCTCATTAGGCAGGGCAAAAACAAGCAGCTTGCTGCACTCGTCATTTATGTAGAAAATCTTGCTGCCCCCAAATGTCTTCTGCTCTTCTTTCAGGAACTCCTTCCACGCATCGGAATATATGCCGTTGCCCCTCTTCAGATTTAGTATGAGCATTTCCTTGTAGGCACTGGATTTTATCAGATGCAGCTCAATGCTGTCATTTCCAGCTTCGATATCACTCCTGAATTCAAAAACATGCCCATCCTCTATACCGTTAAAGCTGGAGTGCTCGATAGCATCCAAACTCCTGTCTATGTCGATGTGAGAAATAATATTCTTGTAATCCATGCTATCCACCCCTTTTGGCATATATGCTTATACTAGTATATATATTTTCTGCTTATTTTACTCAATTAAATTTATAAATAAATTTATTTTTGTTCATAACCATGGTTAATGAGCGGGTATTTGAAAGGTTAAAGAGGGATCGTCTGTTTTCTCATTTAAAGGAATCTCAAATATTACAAATAGTTGGGGGCGGAGAAATTGTCAAGCTGTATAGCCACGAAAGTGTCCTTTACGAAAAAAGCAGAAAGGCGGATTTTTGGTATATTCCTTTAAGAGGCGAAATTTGTAATTTGCTCTGGAATCCAAATGGTCTCCTGGAAGAATCTGAGTTGCCCGTCAGTAAATTTGCCGGTTTGCATGAAGTTATTTCACAAGGGCGCTATCTTAATGATGCATTAACTGTTATGGATACGTCTGGTGTATCTTTGCTTCTTAAATTTCCTTTTGGATCTTTTGGCAGCCAAGAAAGCGGATTAGATGTGATAGTAAAAAAAGAATTAATTAAGGATTGCCGGCAATTATGGGACATGTTGGAGTTACACCTGCACTCGTCATATGATACGTTTTCGAAGTTAGTAGCGTATTTTGTACAGGAGGTTAGATTAAACAGTGATAAGGGCAAAAACCCATACCACATCCAGCAAAGCCACGACTATATAGCTTCGAACATTAATGCTGGGCGTGAGGTAGTCACCCGTCGTCTGAATCATTTAAAACTACAAGGGATAATTGAATTGAATATCAAGAATATTGAAATATTGAACTATAATAAGCTGTTGGAAATGTATAAGGAGTCCCAATTGCATTTTTGTTATCCAAAAATTGTCGAAACTATGGCTGTAGAAGAATTAGCGAAAATCTACTGCGAAATGCATGAAAGATTAGAAACAGTAATGCCTAAACTTGTTGGCCAAAGATTGAGGAGATATTTTAATCAACAAGCGGCATATTATGTTAGACTAAACCAAAGTCCGCGCATCACTGCCACACACCGGCAGATTGGTGATTATATTTGTGCATCTCGTGAAGAAGTTTCACGTAAAATTGAGCAATTGAGGAGGAGTGGCGCATTGCAGAATGATGGCACAAGAAAAGTAATATTTATGGACGCCAAGAAGGTTGATGATGTTCTTCGAGAAAAGTGAATTAAGTTATTTATGTAATTTATGCATATTGCATGGCAACTTGCCAATAAATTTAAATAATACTGATATAGCGTTATTCTCATGGAAAACGAGGTTTCAGGCGATAAGCCTGAAGAAACTAGCTCAATGCCCCAGCTTGTCGTTGCAGCAGAATCACTTAAAGCCACAAGGATAAACAAGATGGTTATGCACGGCTTCAAGTCCTTTGCCAAGCATACAGAAATTCTTTTTGGGCCGAATTTCAATTGTGTCCTGGGCCCAAACGGAGCTGGAAAGTCATGCCATCCTGATACGGAAGTGATTTTGGGCGATGGCTCAGCAAGAAAGATTGGCGAACTTGTTGAAAAGGAGCTGTCCAAGTCAAATCGCTTATCTAAAATGGATGATGGAGTATATTGTGAAAATAAGTCTGAAATAAGCGTATTAACCCTCAATCCAAGAACTTTGAAAATTGAGGATCTTCCTGTCGGCGCATTTGTTCGCCGCAGCGGGGAGGAAACCCTGTACCGCATCACTACAAACAGGGGAAAGTCTGTTGTGGCTACAGGATGCCATCCTGTTATGGTCTTTAAAAATGGCTCAGTGCAGCCAGAATTGGTGAGCAAACTTGCAATTGGGTCCCTTATTGCGGCACCGAGACTGCTTCCAATCGAAGGCACAAATGCACAATTACCAGATGCTTCTGGCATTCGCTCTCAATGCAAAGTAGACGAGAATATTGCTTTCCCTAAATATCCAACCAAGCTTTTTGCAAGGTGGCTGGGCATGCTGATCGGGGACGGCTATATCCGAAATGAAAGAATAGAATTTGTCAATGGGGAACAATCATTAGTTGATGAATGGATAACACTGACAAAAAATATATTTAATGCCCCGGACCCTTATGTAAGAAAAACAGGAAATGCCTATCGTGTAATTTTCCATTCCAGAAAAATTCCCTTTTTCCTGGAAAAGCTGTTTGAAAAGCCGATAAAGCCGTCATTGACTAGTGCATCTAAGGATATTCCAAGAACCATTATGCAAGCTGACAATTCGGTTATAGCCGGCTTAATCAGCGGGATAATTGATACAGACGGCTATGTAAGCAGCAAAAGGCCTACTATAGAATTTGCCTGCAAAAATCCCAGGCTCGCTGAGCAAATGCAGCTCCTGCTATTGCGCTTTGGGATATTATCAAAAAAAGCGCTATCATGGAAACATGCTACGAATACGAAAAATAAATCAAAAATGCAATATGCGCGCTTGTTTATCGAAGGGACTGATAATTTCGAAAGATTTGCATCAATTGGTGTTTTACATTCGGGGAAAAAGCAGCGCATCGAAGCATGGCTGGCGAGAAATGTCGCGAAAAACCCAAATGCAGACATTTTACCTCGCGAAGTTAATGGTATAATAAGAAATGCATCGCAATTGCTGGGATTGTCTTCCAAGAAACTTCGCGTGCAGTACCCAAACTTTGCAGCTTATATTGAGAATCGTTGCTGCCCATCACGCTATGGCCTTCAAAGAGTCTTAGACCTTATGGAAAACAAATGGAACATACTTGCGGGTAAATTAAACTCTCTTCGCAAAGAGCAGCGTCGTCTGGTTCAAGCTCTGCATATTGCGAATATACCTATGCGCCGTGCAAGCATTTCTTTAGGACTTAGCCCCCAACTGATATCTGATTATTGGGCAACCGGTAAATTTAACGCAACAGAAGAAAATCTGGATCGCTTTTATAGCTATGTCAAGGAAGAATTACAGACTCGCTTATTCAATGCAGACTATCTAATGGGAATTCTAGGGGCGCTTGCCCAATCTGAAATTGCATGGGAATCGATTGCTGCGATAGATAAAATTCCTGGCACTGAATATGTGTATGACTTAAGCATTATTGGAAATCATAATTTCATAGCCAACAATATTTTTGTGCATAACAGCAATGTTCTTGATTCCCTCTGCTTCGTCCTCGGCAAATCCTCCTCAAGGGACTTAAGGGCGGAAAAATCCGCCAATCTAATCTATAACGGCGGCAAGGCGAAAAAGCCAGCAAAACAAGGTGAAGTGAGCATTTATTTTGACAACATCAGCAGGGTTTTCCCCACAGAAGACAAGGAAGTGAAGATTACAAGGATTGTAAGGGAAAGCGGCCAGTCAATCTATAAAATAAATGATAAGGCTATGACACGGCAGCAGGTAACAAATCTTCTTTCTTTGGCCAAAATAGACCCTGACGGCTATAACATAATTCTCCAAGGCGATATAGTAAAATTTGTCGAGATGCATCCGGAAGACAGGAGAAAGCTGATAGAAGACATCGCAGGCATCTCAATCTATGAGGAAAAGAAGCACAAGGCAATGCTTGAGCTTGAAAAGGTCGAGCAGCATCTCAGAGAAACTGAGATTATACTGACTGAAAGGGGCACTTACCTGAAGGAGCTGAAGAAAGACAGGGACCAAGCGCTTAAGTACAAGGATATGAGCGACAGGATAAAGTGCAACAAGGCATCCTACCTAAAGATACAGATTGACAGGAAAGAATCCGAAAAAAATGGCATACAGGACAGGATAGATCTTGGCAACAGGGATTTGGCTGCCGTAAGGGAAAAAATATCCAGGCTGAAATCTGAAAACGAGGAAAAAAAGAGGCAGATTGAGTCAATTTCCAAAGAAATTGAGGAGAAGGGAGAAGTTGAGCAGCTAAATTTGAACAGGGAAGTTGAAGCCCTTAAGATAGAGCTCACAAAAAATAACTCAAGAATAGAGACCTGCAGGAATGAGGTTAGCAAGCTAAAGCAGAGAAGGGAAGACTTAAAGGACAGTATCGCAGATATTGAAAACAGGATAAGCCAGCTTTCCAGCGAAAAAAAAGAGCTTGAAGCCAGAATACAGTCGAACAACAGGGATAGGGAATCAATAAATGCCAAAATCCTGAATTTCAAGGAAAAGCACAATATCGGAAACCTTGGGGAGATTGAAAAAAAGGTTGAAGAAGTTGACAGGAAAGCGGATGAGCTTCAAAAAGATATAGGCTCATTAAGGGAGGGCCAGCACAATCTTATAAGGGAAAAAGACAGGCTCAGCCATGACATAAGCATTATAGGGGACAGGATAAAAAAAGTCATTGATATAGAGAAGGAAAACAAGCAGCAGCTAGATGCAGTCAAGGAGAAGCGCCAGCATTTCAAGTCAATGACGCTAGAGCTTAACAAATGCCTTGATGAGGATTCGTCATTAGCGATTCAGCTTTCGGAATCAAGGAGGAAGGCTAATTCGGCCAATGAAGAGCTTGCCAAGCTGCGGGCAAAGGATATCACTATAAAAGAATTCGCCAGGGGAGATTTGGCTGTCAGGAAAATACTGGAGCTTAAGGGGAAAAAATCAGGCATTTACGGCACCGTGGCTGATTTAGGCAATGTAAGCTCAAAATATGCAGTTGCGCTAGAGGTTGCGGCAGGCCCAAGGATAAAGAGCATTGTTGTAGAGAATGAAAAGATGGCTGCAGAGCTTATAAGGTACCTGAAAGAAAACAAGCTCGGCACAGCCACGTTTTTGCCAATGAACAAGCTTAGCACAAGGGACTCAAGCGATGAATCCAAAAAGCTCATAGGGGCAAAGGGGGTGCATGATTTTGCAATTAATCTTGTTTCTTACGATCAGAAGTTCAAAAAAGTATTTTCATATGTCTTCTCAGACACAATAATAATTGACAATATTGATGTCGCCACTCGCCTTGGAATCGGAAAAGCCAAGTTTGTCACCTTAGATGGGGATATTGCAGAAGTCAGCGGCGCGATGCACGGGGGCTTCAGGGAGAAAAGGAAAGAGGCATTTGGATTTAAGGAGCGCGAAGTTGCAGATGCTCTTGAGGAAAATGAAAAGAGATTGGCGGATCTGTCGAGCCTTATAGACATTCTTGAAAAAAGAAGGACAGAGAATGAGTCAAGAATAACCGAATTGAGGGAGAAAAAGGCAGAGCTTGAAGGCGATATAATAAAATCTGAGGCATCCATGCATCTCGAGGCCAGCGACACGGAGTCATCAATGGAGCAGCAGAAGTCGCTGCAGGCAAAGGAAAAAGAGGCAGACAGCCAAATCAGCTCCATCAGCAATAAGATTGCGGAGCACAACAAGGAACTTACAAGCCTGAAAATCGAGAAGCAGAAGCTGAGGAATGACATTGCGCAGCTTAATAATCCAACGCTGCTTGCGGAATTAAACACATTTGAGCAGAAGTTCAAGGAGCTGAGCGAAGAAGTCATAAGGATAGGCTCTGAGATAAAGAGCATAGATGCGCAGATAATCAATATATTCATCCCTGAAAAGGACAAAACGGAGAAAATATTAAAGCAAATAGGCAAGGATGAGGAAAACTTCACCAGTGAGCTTACGAAAGTCAGGGATTCAATTGCCCAAAAAGAGTCCACGCTGAAGGAAAAAGAGGAGCTGGCAAAGGAGTTCTACTCAAAGTTCAAGGGCCTTTTTGCAAGGCAGGGCAAGATAAACGAGGAAATCCAGAGGAATGAGCTGTCAATAGACAAGCTGATTGAAGAAAGCAGGCAGGTTGAGATAAAGGTGAACTTCAACAGCCTCAAGAATGCTGAAATAATAGCCTCCCTTGCGGCCCTGAGCCAGGAATTCTTCCAGTATGAGGGCGTCAAGCTTGACCTTGAGAAAAGCGAGGAGGAGCTTAAAAGCGAAATCTCAAAATTCGAGAGGATGCGGGAAGACATAGGCTCCGTGAACATGAGGGCGCTTGACGTTTATGATGAGGCTGAGAGGCAGTATAATGAATTCCTGGACAAGAAGGAAAAGCTGGGAAAGGAAAAAGATGATGTAGTCATGATGATGAACGAGATAGAAGGCAAGAAGAAAGGGCTGTTCATGAAGACTTTCGAGATTGTCAACAGCAATTTCAAGAATTTCTTCGGCATGCTGACCACAAAAGGGGCCGAGGCGACAATGGTCATCGAGAATGAGGAAAACCCTTTTGAGGCAGGCGTCAGGATAAATGTGAAAATAACGGGCAGCAAGTTCCTTGACATAAGGGGGCTTTCCGGCGGGGAAAAAACGCTGACAGCGCTCGCATTCATATTTGCAATACAGGAGCATGAGCCGGCCTCATTCTATGTCCTTGACGAGGTTGATGCCGCGCTTGACAAGCACAACAGCGAAAGGCTCGCAAAGCTCATAAGGCAGTATGCAGAAAGGGCGCAGTATATAATGATAAGCCATAATGATAATGTGATATCGACAGCAGACATTCTTTACGGAGTTTCAATGAACGAAGACGGGATTTCGCAGGTTGTTAGCCTGAAGATGTAGTTATCTCCTTCTGGAATTATAGCTGAACAAATCTTTTTTCAGCTCGCCGACAAAAATCCTGTATATCTCTCCGAGGAGTATTTTTACTGCAACATTCACACTGCCATAGTAAGCATATTTCCGCATACAAAACTGCAGTTTCACATTTCTCAGGATTCTGAATTTACCATATCTGCTGCACCGCCTTGCATAGTCCATGTCCTCTGCTACAGCTATTTTTTCATCAAAGCCCCGTATTTTATCATGCAGTTTCTTCCTGCAGAAAATGCACGCCCCTATGGCATGCGGGTAAAAATATTGGGTTATTGTAATCCAGCCATTAAAAAAACCAAGGAAAATCCTATCAATAATTTTATTTGACTGGGGAGTTATTCTGACGCTTGCTGCATCCAGGCCTCTCTTTTTGATCTCCTGCATTGATTTCTGGAGGAAATTTTTGTCGACTAAGGCATCAGCGTCAAAAAATACAAAAAATTCGCCCTTCGCAGCCTCTGCCCCATTATTCCTTCCAACAGACGGCGTGCCGATGCCTTTCACAACTTTGCAACCATATCTTTTTGCTATCTCTTTGGTCTTGTCTTTTGAATCCCCATCTGCAACAATAATCTCATAATCCTTATAGGTTTGGCGCTTAATGCACTGTAGGAGCCTCGGCAGGTACTTTTCTTCATCATAAGTCGGGATTATTATGCTTATCATGCATTCTTGTAAAAAACCGCAACATTTAAATATTATGCTAATATTTTCGTTATTTGGGAGTGGTATAAGATGTCTTTAAGGCAGGAATTTTTGGTGCACAAGAAGAAAACTATAGAATCGTTTAGCACAGTAAGCACTGATGTGTCAAGCATCCACATTAGCCTGTCCAATTTAAAAAGCGCAATCGAGTCAATGAACTTAAGGGTCGATTCTCTTGCAAACTCTGTTTCAGAATTGCGCTTAGTGATTGACAAGTGCGCAGGCGATTTGGAGCTGCAGAAGTCCAATGATTTAACAATAACCTCAACCATAAAAGGGCTCATTAATTCTGTGAACGAGTCCAATGCCAAGATCAATTCTGCTGCAGGCTCCTTGTCCGGGAAAATTAATTCGGTTGATGCAAAGATTAAAAGATTGGGGGCCGGCAGCAGAAAGATGTCAAAAAAAATTACATTCAGCAGCAATGCAGTAAAGAAACTGCTTCCAAGGTCCAATACGCAAACTGCAAAAGTCAGGAAGATTGGTTCTATGCTGAGAGAGCATGCAGATTCCATCCAAAAGGTAAGAAACCTTGTCAACAGGAGGGTCAGGACATTAAAAAGGATAAACCTGGAGCTTGAGCAAAGAGTAACAAGCAGCCAGAGGAGGAAAATAGTTCAGCTCAACAGGAAGATTGAAGGAAAGAAAGTGCTAAGAAAAGCAAAAAAGGCAAAGAAAGCTGCTCCAAGAAAAAAAATCACAAAAACAATAACTCCTAAGCGGATAATTACAAAGACTGAGACTCCAAGAAAGCTTGTCCAGGTGATACAGGAAAGGAAGCCATCAATATAAGTGAATAAGATGCCATTGAGAATTAATCATTCCCCTTTTTTTTAACTTCAGTTGAAGCTTCTTGATCGGTGTCAATTCCAGCATATAAATCTTTTAATTTCATTGGATCAGTAATCTCTATTATTCCGCTTTTTCCTGTGGGAGTTGATATAATATTCTCTCTTCTTAGCTGAATCAGCTCTTTTGTTACTTTATCCCTCATACGCCCAATTCTTTCCCAAATCTCACTGCGTGTTAAATTAAGAACATATTTTACGTCCTGGTTTTCTTCGTTTAATCTTTCCATCTCATAAACCAAAACTGAGATTACTTCTAGACGTACTCCCCTCCCCATTTCAGACCTTATCTCATACGCTTGCCTTAGTTCTCCTGAGGCTTCAGAAGCTATCAGGAAACGAAATTCTGGAACTTTCATAAGGTGGCCAAAATTCTTTCTATCGATTAAAAACAAATCTTGGTTTGAAAAGCGCGCCATCAAGCCCAAGCCAGTTGCCTGGTCTGGCCGGCGGCCGACGAAAAATTTTACCATCGCTTTCATAA
>JACOUX010000020.1 GCA_016177615.1 Candidatus Woesearchaeota archaeon
AGAGATAATAAAAAGAATAAGCATAGAAGAAAAGCAGATTAAATTAATTGCAAATATAACAAACCACTATCTTCCCAGAGCCAAAAGGCCTAATTGGAGCATATTTTTAGAGGAATTAAAGGAGAAGATAAAAGACTATAAATAAGGCGTTTGAGATGTTTAATAAATTGAAATCGCAGAAAGTTGTTTCTAGTGTAGTGGAATAGGGTAAAGTCAAGTTAAGTGTGCTGGAGCATTGTAAATCCCGAAGCTGCCATCAAAATGCGAAGCTCAACAGAATTAATTTTAGCAATTTTCGAGGTTCCAGAAAGAAAATTGCAATCCCCCATTCCATAAACAGCTAAGCGATGGCAGCAGAACAAAGTGAGGGGATTTACAATTTCATTTTTCCCACTTAACTTGACAACGCCGTGGAATAGGAAGTTATTTATACAGGCGTTTTGAAGAATAACTTTTGTGCTAAAAAATAGGAAAGCAGCATCATTTGGAACAATTGTTGCCATTTTTGGCTCTGTACTTATTGCTCTTGGTATTGCTTGGCTTATTGCGCAAAACTGGCATCAGATGCCTGCTCCGCTCAAAATTTTCATTCTTCTTGCAGCGACAATCGGAGCTTACACTGCAGGCACAATATTTAGAATTCGCGGTTACCATGGCATTGGAAAGGCGCTGCTCGTCCTGGGCGCATTGCTTTACACGTTGACCATTTTTTTGATTGCGCAGATATTCTCGACAAGCGTGTCATTCCAGGGAACAGCGTGGCTGCTGCTCTTGGCATGGGTTGGCGTTTTCGCATCAGCGTACATATTTGACTCGTCTGCAAGCCTTGTAGTTGCTTTAGCAGAATTTATAGTTTGGCTGGTGATGCAATACCTTGCATTCATTGAAGCCAAAGACGAATTGATTTCGCCCGGAATTTTGGCTTTCTATCTTCTGGCAACAGGTGTTTTGCTGTATGGGCTCAGCCTTTGGCACAGGTCAAAAAACCAGAAGTTTGCGGGAGTTTACCAGTGGTGGACTGCGTTTTACTTCTTATTCTTCACCTACATATTGAGCTTTCAGACTTTACTGCCTTTAATCTGGCCAAAAGAGGCAATTTCCTCAACACCCTCCATTATATTTTTGTTCTTTTTAGCTTTGCTGTCTTTAGCTGCATTCGTGAGTGGAATATTGGTTTCAGCGAACAAGAATATCGTTGAGAATAAGGAAACTTTTGGCGTTATTGGAATAGTGGGCTTGCTTGCAGTTCTGATAGGTTTAACTAGCTTTGTCTCCAATGACAGGATTAACTTATTTTCATGGTTATTTGGGGACAGTGGCGGCGCTTCAACAAAATTATGGGCGTTGTGGACTACGATAAACATTGTGTTTATCCTGTTAATTTTAGCAGTTATATTCTATGGAACTTGGCAGAGACTTCCGAAGCTAATTAACCTTGGGATAGTATTTTTTGCCCTTGATATAATAACAAGATACATGGGTTTTGTAATGGATTTGTGGGGCTACACAAGTTTGAGTGTCATATTTATTATTGGAGGGGGCATACTGCTTGTTGGCGGCTGGTTCATAGAGAGATGGCGAAAAAACTTAGTGATGAGGGCAAAACTCTCCGCAAAAGCAAAATGAGGCAATATACTCGCCTTTTAGCGGCATTAGCGGTTCTGTTAGGGATTGCAGGAGTTTTTCTTATTTATCTGGCATGGCCATCGCTTACAGGGCAGACAATTGCCTTGGCTTTACGGCCGGTTGATCCTTTTGATCCGTTGCGGGGGCAATACATCATACTTAATTACGAGATAAATAGCATTCCTTCGGTTGACAGTGCAAAGAAAGGTGGGGTAATTTATGTTGCTTTAAAGGAAGATGAAAGCCAAATATGGAGGTACCAGTCAGCATCCTCGGAAAAACCGCAACAAGGCACATTTGTTAAAGGAATAATAAAATCAGTCTATGGTGGCACAATGAGGGTTGAATATGGCATCGAGCAATTTTTCTTTGAAAGGCATGCCGAATTTCCCCAGCGCGATTTAACAGTAGAAGTAAAAGTAAGCAGCTCTGGGCAGGCGAGAATATCCCAATTGCTTCATGAAGGCAAGCCAATCAATATAACTTATAAAAAACCAAGCCTAACTTCTTAATCAAAAACCTTTTTATAAACCCCTATTATTCTAATCATTTATGCGCGTCGCAATGTACTATCACAATCAAGATGTAAGGATAGAGGAAATGCCTGTTCCTGAAATATATGACGATGAAATTCTTGTGAAGGTCATGGCCTCTGGAATCTGCGGCACAGATGTAATGGAATGGTACAGGCTCAAAAAAGCGCCTCTTGTTCTGGGTCATGAGATTTCAGGCATTGTTGATAAAGTTGGAAAAAATGTTAAAAATTTCAAAACTGGCGACAGGGTTTTTGTTTCCCATCACGTTCCCTGCATGAAATGCCATTACTGCGCCAACAATCACCATACAGCCTGTGAAACTTTGCACAAGACTAATTTCCACCCAGGCGGATTTTCCGAGTTCATAAGGGTTCCAAAAATAAATGTTGAATTTGGAACATTTAAATTGCCTGACAATATTTCTTTTGATGAAGGGACTTTTATCGAGCCATTGGGGACTGCTATAAGGGCGCAAAGACTGGCGGGCTTAAAGGAAAATCAGACTTTGTTGGTCATAGGCAGCGGAATTTCCGGATTGATTCACATAAAATTGGCGAAAGCAAGAAATGTCAAAAAAATAATTGCTGTTGATTTGAATGAATACCGATTAAACGCTGCAAAAAGATTTGGAGCGGATTTTGCTTTTAATGCAAGTGAGAACATAGTTGACAAAATAAAAAAAATTAACGAAAACAGATTGGCTGATGTTGTTATTGTCTGCACAGGAGCATTGGCTGCAGCGCAGCAGGCCCTTCAATCTGTCGATAAAGGCGGCACTATCCTGTTTTTTGCTGTTCCAAGGCCTGATGAAAAATTCGAAATTCCAATCAATGATTTCTGGAAAAACGAAGTTAAAATAATGACTTCCTATGCAGCAGCACCGAATGATTTGAAGGAATCAATTAATTTAATTAAAAATAAGAAAATTGATTTTAACGATATGGTAACACATAAATTAAAGTTTGATGAAATCCAGAAGGGGTTTGGCCTGGTTGCCGAGGCTAAGGAATCTATAAAGGTGATTGTTGAGCCGAATAGGTGAATGAATGAAAATGTTTAAGAATAACTTTATAATCAGCCTATCACAGCACTCTTTATGTCTTCCCTGCATTGACATTCTTCATAATTTATCTTGGGAATAGCTGCAAGCAGCAGCTTCTTTACATTTTCAGCGTTCTGCTTCATGACCTGAAGAATCATTGCAATGTTAACGCCATCTTCGTGCTCTTTCCAGACATCATAATCAGTAGACATCGCGACAACCGCATAGCATATTCCTGCTTCCCTTGCCAAAACTGATTCAGGCACAGTGCTCATATTAATAACATCAGCGCCCCACTGCCTGAACATATGGCTTTCTGCTTTTGTCGAAAACCTTGGGCCTTCAATGGTGACAACAGTTCCTTTCTTATGGTACTCAAGCCCGATTTCCGAGGCTGCTTCCCCAAGCAAATCTCTCAATTTGCCGCAGAACGGCTCTGCCATCGGAATGTGGCAAACTTTGTTTTCGTCGTAAAATGTCTGGTGCCTTTTTGTCGTCCTGTCAATGAACTGGTCACAGAAAATAAAATCACCGGGCTTTACCTCTTCCTTTAAAGAGCCGCAGGCAGATGTTGCTATAATATGGGTGCAGCCCTGTTCCTTTAAAGCCATGATATTTGCTCTGTAATTAATATTTGTCGGGTTTATTGTGTGCCTTTTACCGTGCCTCGGGATTACAACAACCTCTATATCATTTATCTTTCCTGTTGTCAGACCCCCGGACGGATTCCCAAATTTTGTTGTTAAGTAAACCTCTTTAGCGCCCTTCAAAATTCTTGAGTCCTCAAGGCCGGAGCCCCCTATAATTCCGATTTTTATTATCTTAACCACACTCCAAAATTATTTGACTACCTTTACCCTTAACTGGGACTTTATTGCCTTATCGCTTATTATCGCCGAGTTTCCGCTCGGATCCTCTATTATGAGCTTCTGCCTTTCCTGCCCCCATTTGATTCTTGTAATCTTCTTCAAAAGATTCTTGGCATTTTTCTTTCCATCCTCATCTTCTTCCATCTCTTTCGCGGATTCAATCTGGTATTTCACCCTGTTCAAAATGCCCTCAATATTTGAAACATAGCCTTGGGCAGCAGGCCCTGGGCTTATTGAGGCAAGATGGGGCAGCTTGACTGTGGCTTCTGATGACTTGACAATCCTGACTTTCATGTCATCCTCGCTTGAGATGTCAAACTCATACTTTACAGGCTCCTTCTGCTCTGTCGATTCAACGTCAGCTTTGTGATATTTGCAGTTGTTGCAGGTCATTGAGAACAGGTAAACCTTGCCAAAATAAGGAACCTCAACTTCCCTCTCAGCCAGGATAAGGGTTCTTTCATTGCACAAAGGGCATGGCTGATGCTCAAAATCCTGCTCCGTTTCAATCTCCTTTGCCATAGGCGTTTTGGAAAATAATTTCTTTTTATAGTTTGCGGTTTTTATTTGCTTAAAATAAAATCTCATTTTGTTTTGGCGTATAAAAATACGTCATATAGCTCCCCGTTTTTAGAGGCATATTTTCTCATCAAGCCCTCACATTGATAGCCGTTCTTTTCCAGTATATGCGCGGAAATTTTATTCTTTGCAAATACTGTGGCGTAAATCCTTCTTAATTTCAGCTTCTTAAACCCAAAATCTGTGGCAATCTTGACTGCCTGCGTCATTATTCCAACATTCCAGTATTTTCTTCCAAGCCAGTAGCCGATTTCTGCTTTGTGCTTTTCAATATTCATCAGGCCGATGCCGCCCACTAACTCACCATTAATCTCTATGGCAAAGCTGCATGCTGTCTTGTTTTTATTTGTTTTTTTGAATTCCTTCATCCATTTCTTTGCGTCCTTCATTGAGTATGGATATGGAATCCTGCACATATACCTTGAAACTTTTTTATCATTTATATTTTCAATTAGGGATTTTTCATCTCCTTTCCCGTAGGGCCTTAAGATGAAGTTTTTGAATTTGATTATTGGCATTTTATTGATTTTATGTAAATAACCTTACTTTTTAAACCAATTGCTTAATGTAATCTGCTCCCCCCTCTTCGAGCTCAGGTAAATCACCTGCCCTTCCCTTGAGCCATACCTGTAGATAGAAATTCCTTTGCATCCAAGCTCATAAGCCATCATGAAGATTTTTTCAGCATCCTCAACAGTGGCGTCTTTAGGCAACGTTACGGTTTTTGAAATGCCGTTATCAACGTATTTCTGGAAAGCAGCCTGCATCTTTACGTGCCATTCTGGCGCTATGTCACTTCCAACAACAAATATTTTTTTTATAGAATCCGGAATTCCTTCAATATTTTTCAGCGAGCCTTCCCTGCTGATTTGTTCAACAATTTCATCATTGTATAAATCATTTTCAATCAATGCTTTTTTCAGATTTTTATCAAAATAGGACAAAGTCTTGCCTTCTGCTGTTCTTCTTACATAACTCAGGGCAAACAATGGCTCGATTCCGCTTGAGCAGTCTGCGATTATGCTGATTGTCCCTGTTGGCGCGATTGTTGTTCTTGTGGCATTTCTCAAACGCGTATGGCAGCCATTGAAATATCTGCTTTTTCTGTTCCATATGCTGTCCTTCCACGCTGGGAATTTCCCCCTTACAGCTGCCAGCTCCATTGATGCATGCGATGCTTCCCTCGAGATAAATCCCATGACTTCTTCTGCTTTTTCAATGCCTTCTTCAGAGTCATAGGCGACTCCGAGCTTTATGAGCATATCCGCGAATCCCATTATCCCAAGGCCGATTTTGCGGTTCTGCTCGACAATCTTTCTGTTTTCCTTCAGCGGGTAATTGCACATGTCAATCACATTGTCGAGGAAATGGGCGGCAGAATGAATTGTTTTTTTCAGTTTTTCATAATCTATTTTTCCGCCCGCAGCCATATTGGAAAGGTTGATGCTGCCAAGATTGCATGACTCATAAGGCAGCAATGGCTGCTCTCCGCAGCTGTCGGTTGATTCTATTTTGCCTAATTTGGGCGTGGGGTTGAACTCATTGATTCTGTCAATGAATATCACACCTGGGTCTCCATTAAGCCAAGCCTGCCCGCATACCAAGTCAAAAATCCTTTTCGCGCTTTCTTTTCTTACAGCTTTTCTAGTTCTCGGATTTATGAGCTTATAATTTTTGTTTTCTTTTACGGCTTCCATAAACTCATCAGTTATCGCAACCGAGACATTGAAATTAGTCAGTATATTTTGGTCGCGCTTTACAGTTATGAATTCCTCAATGTCAGGATGCTCTGCATTTAACATGCCCATATTGGCTCCTCTCAGCACCCCTCCAAGCTTTATCTGCTCTGTAGCAGCGTCATAGACCTTCATGAAAGATACGGGCCCTGATGTGTAGCCCGCGCTTTCAATTGCATCACCCTTTGGCCTCAGGTTTGAGAAATTAAATCCAGTTCCAGCTCCTGTCTTATGAATTAATGCAGTATTCTGCAATGTCTTAAAGATTGAGCTTATATCATCCTCAATAGGAAGAACAAAGCACGCTGCCAATTGCTGTAGCTTTCTCCCTGCGTTAAACAATGTTGGAGAATTAGGAAGAAAATCAAGAGAGGCCATCAACTCAAAGAATTCCACCTCTGTCTTTTTGATTTCCCTGTCATTCCTTATCAGTTTTTTGAATTCCTTGGCTTCAATTATTTCATAAAATTCCTTCTTGTATTCCTTCTGTATCTTAGCGGCTTCAATATTGTGCCTGTATTTAGCATCTGCCAGAGAAATGTTTTTTGCAACTCTCCTGAATAAGTCTTCAGGCTTTTCAATTACTTTCCCCTTGTCATTCTTTCTGAGATAGCGCTGCTCAAGGATTGTAAGGGCGTTTTGTGAAAACCTCAATTGATGCATATTACTGGCAAAAAATTTATATTTATATAAACTTTATGAATAAAATATGGAGCATTTGTCCATAAAAGAGATCCATGAAAGGCTGCAGGAACTTAACGGCTGGGAGATGAGCGATTACTCTTCAATATACAAGAATTTTGAGTTTTCAAGCTTCAAGGAAGCGATGGAGTTTGCAAATAAGGTTGGCGAAGAGGCATCGCACCAATACCACTATCCTGAAATTAGCATTAAGAACAGCAAGGTTACAATAATTCTGACAACTCCTGAAGAAGGAGGATTGACTTACAAGGATTTCAAGATGGCGAAGATTATTGAGCAGCTGGTTTGATTAGAAAGTTATTTAAAGATAACTTATCCAAAGTATAACTGAAATGAAGGTTCTTAAAATTTCCATAGTATTTATGCATATAGCTTTAGGCTTATATCTTATCTTTGTGCTGAATTCTCCGCTAACAATATACTATAAAGTGAGCAGCCCTGAAACTTTTTGGCCGGATTACTCAGTGTCTAGAATTATCGCTGAAACTGCCATTGGAATTATTATAGGCTTGTTGTCTATTGTTGGCGCAATTGGCTTTCTAAAGGACAAAAAATGGGCAATGTATGCCCTGCCTTTAACGATATTGGCACTAAGCACACTGATAGTTTATGCAGCTTTAACTGCCCCTCCACCTGGAGAAAATTGGGGTATTGAAGGCATTGCGCTTTTTTTTGCCTTTATTCTGTTTATAATCTTTGTTTTGGAAGCTGTATACATGTATTTTTTCAGAAAAAGAATGCAGCCTAATTAAAAACGTGATTCAATACTCAATCCCCTTCCTCGCCACAATCCCTTTCTGCCACGGATGCTTTATTCCCTGTATCACGTTGACATAATCAGCTGCATCAATTAATTCTTTTGGCGCATCTCTTCCTGTGAAGACAAGCTCAACTTTGCCATGATTTCTTACAACATCAAGAACTTCCTGCAATGGAATCAATCCTTTCGCAAGAGCGCAGTTTATCTCGTCAAGAATAACCAAATCGTACTGTCCGCCTGAAATGATTTTCTTTGCATGCTCCCACCCTTCCATTGCCGCATCTTTTTCTTTTATGTCCGGCTGGAATACAAACGAGCCTGTCCTGTCGGAAAATTCCTGCAGATTCTTCTGCTTCTCTTTAAGCGCATCAACTCCAAACTGCTCGATGACAAACCCAAGCCTGTTCGCGCTGTAAATCTCTCCTGTCAGCCCGCTCTTGAGAAACTGAATCATGTGAACTGTCAAATTGCTTCCAATCGCCCTCATGGCCAGCCCTAACGAAGATGTTGTCTTCCCTTCCCCGTCGCCGGTTACAACATGGACTAAGCCAAGCTTCTCCTTGCTGTTGTCTCCCGCCACTTTGATTGGCGCTTTTATTTGTGTTAATGACATTTTATTGAATTAAACTTTTAGCCTGAATTAAATTATTTTTTATTTGAAATTTTTTGCCTTGTTCAATTTTCGTATTAAAATTTTAAGGGGGAATACTTGATTCTTGCTCTTTCTGTTCCAGTGTTGTTCCCACCCCCTTGCGGAATTAAAAGTTAAGGAGCATGATTGTCCCCACTTGAGCAATCCGCTTAATGCGGTGGGTGGAGGGCAAAGCAAAAATATGTAAGTGATACTGCGAGTACCCTCCCCTAATTTGTTATTTTTACGTTAATGGGCTTTTTTATTTGAACCTCATTAGGAAAATGATTTAAAACAAATATTTTCTTGATGGATATAACTGCCAACAAAATTTTGTCTCTTTTTTGGGAGGCTGGTTGAATTGAAAGCGTAAAATAAAAATCAGAAAAAATAAATTAATGTCACATGCAAAGTCCCCATCCGCATCCAGGGCAGTGCAGGCATCCTTCTTTGAGCTCGACCAGCGTTCCGCATTCCGGGCAGTTCTTGATTGTCGCTTTTGTCATGTGCCTGCTGCTAGTTGCGCTGCCGCCGTTGCCATTGCCGCTGCCATTCCCGTTTCCGGCAAAGACCAGACCGCTTTCGGATTCCTTCACCATCTTTTTCTGCTCCGGCTTGATGTCAATTTTAGCTTCCTGCTTTTCTTCTTTCGCTTTTGGAGCAACAAGAACCTGGTCCTTGATGCTGGAATCTCTGAAAACAGTCACGTCTTTGCATCCAAGCCTGTAGGCAAGTATGTAGCTGTCCCTCATGTGCTCCAAGGTGGCATCAGCAGGGAAGTTGTTTGTTTTTGAGATGCTTGAGTCAACCCATTTTTGGAAAGAAGCCAACGCCCTTATGTGGTCTTCTGGAGTTATATCCATCGCAGTCACGAGCGCATTCCTTATTTTCTTAGGTACATAATCAAGGTTTTGTATGCTTCCCTTGTGCTGGTTTATGTCCTCCATCAGCTTGTCGTTGTACAGCCCTTCTTCCTTCAGGACTTTCTCAGCAGCAGGATCAACATAATAAAAGCTTCCAACCTTTACATTCTTCTCGAACACGAGAGAATACACTGGCTCCATTCCGGAGCTGCATCCGGCAATCATCGATATGCTCCCCGTCGGGGCAATTATTGTCGTATAGCCGTTTCTGATTCCGTATTTTGTCGTATCCTGGCTTATTTTATCCCAGTTGAAATTGCTGCTTTCCGAAACATATGGGCCTCTTATTGGAAGCTTTCCCTCTTTGTAAAAGCTCTTATTGTAATATGGCAGATTACCCCTCAATTGAGCAAGCTTTATGCTCTCCACCTTGCTCCAGTAAGCTATGAACTCCATCAGCTTCTCCATGAATTTTCTCCCTTCCTCGGAATTGTAGGGCAGCCTTAGCTCGTAAAGGAGGTCAGCAACACCCATGACCCCAAGCCCGATTTTTCTGGTTGCCAGGCTCATCTCTTCAATCTGCTTCAGCGGGAAATTATTCACGTCTATGACGTTGTCAAGAAACCTTGTGCAGCTGAATGTTGCCTCTTTTAGGGCTTCCCAGTCAACATAAGCATTTCCCTCATCATCATTCTTTGCGAATGCCCAGACATTAATTGAGCCAAGGTTGCAGGGCTCGTTTGGGTAAAGTAACACTTCTCCGCAATTATGCACCACAATTCCATTTGCTATAAACGAATGGGTTATCGGCTCGGTTATGTCGTAGACTTCTTCAATACCGTTGGCTTCTATTCTGTCCAAATAATCTTCCCCCGCTTCATTATCTGCTAAAATGCTGTCGGCGCTTGTTAATTCTTCAGCGGCTTTCCAGCCATTAATTGTCAAAATTCTATGGTCAGGAGTGCATTTTAATTCCTTGCCTGATTTTGTAATTAATCTGATAGTTTCCTTTTTGCCAGTTTTAAATGCCCTAAAGTGCGAAATATATTTAATTCCCCTCAAGAAAAGGTTTCCGTTTTGGATTCTTTGATCCACTTTAATGTTTATTCCACCATTAGGGTATTTTTCAGCAAGCTCTTTAATTGTTATTAGACCTGCTTCAGTAGGGATAAGAGTGTCCCCTACAACGCATGGATTAGTTGTCACAATCGGCCCCAGATATTCAAAGAATGGGTTGTATTCATTCACTTTGTCAAAGAAAATTACTCCAGGCTCTGCTGATTCCCATGCCTGATAAACAATCTTGTCAAATAATAGTCTTGGATTGACATATTTTACAATCTGCCCGTCCTTGGGATTGACCAATGGATATGGCTCGTTCTTATCGTAATGCTCCCAGAAGTCTGGCATTATCAGCACTGAGATATTGAAGTTCCTCAATCCCTTGTTGCCTTCCTTTGCGGTTATGAACTTTTCAATGTCAGGGTGGTTGCTGTTCAGAATGCCCATGTTGGCGCCACGCCTGATATTATGAACTAGCAATCCATTTGCAATATAGCTTGAAGTGGATGGGACTTCTATTTCCATAGTATAAGTTTCCAGTCCGTTAGAAGTATTTGTAACTCTTGTAAAGAATTTACTATCAGAGCTAAATTCAGACAAAATCTTATCATCATTAAGGAATTGATGCTTTTTCATTAGCTTTTGCAGTTTTGTTCGTGTTAATGTCCTATCATTTTTTAGATAATGATAAACATCTCGGTAGTAAGCTATATTTGCGCCTTTTTTTGCCCTTCCCTTGGCAGAGCCCCGGCCTACTCTCTCATAATATTTTGAGAATATTGTTGGATATGTTGGTATAAGGTCCGAATATTCTATTTTTTTATCCCTGCTATACTGCTCGAAAAGCTTCTTTTTCTTTTGTGAAATAAATCCTATATTTTTCTTGAAGATATTTACGCTCTTGTCCGTTAATATAATGATCTTATACATTTGCCTTTTGCCATAGCGCTCTTCTGATTGGGTTACTTTGTGGGCTTTTGCTACAATTCCCAAAGACAAGAGAAGTTGCTGTGCTTGGTCTATTAAAGTCTTAGAAGAAGAATATAGAATAGGGTAACCATCTGGATGTATGCTGCCATCTCCTTCAAACAAGCCCCTTAAGAATGCGCTAACAACAGGTTCTTCTGACCGGAAAATCTCGTTAGGCACAAAAGCATTCCATGATCTATGCTTCATCCATCGTAACTCGTTAAAAAACTTTTCCAAAGTCTTTGAAAAGAAAACAAGATCAAAATAAGTTACTTTGTCTCTTTTTTCTCCTATGCCTAAACCAAAAACTGTTTGCACAAGGTATCCTATCCTTGTTATCAAGTCTTTATCTCTCGCATCTACAGAAATTATAAGTCTGCCTCTATTGAAGCACCCATCTGAAACATACAAGCCAAGCAATTCAGCAAGTTCTGCATTCAAGAATTCTGGTATTTTTAGAGGATTTGAATTATGATGCTGCTTTTCAATTCTCGGCAGTTCTATTTTTTTACCTTGATGCCCGCCCAATATTATTACAAGCCAGTCTCCTTCTTTTATTGAATCAACTCTTTTCCATTCAATTCCATTTGAAGTTGCAACAGCCATAAGATGGTTACCTGTTGCTTTTAGCTCATTTCCTAATTCTGTTTCAATTGTATAAACAGAAGCAATTCCATTATTTTGAGCGAGCCATGCATAGTTGTATTCATTTCCATCATACACAAAATAGTCTGTGAGGTTATCTCTTAATGGGGGAGAATTCAACATATCTATCATTGGCACAATGCCTTTGTCTGTCCTAACCATTGTATCAGTTGCGACACATCCTCCCTGTTTTATCACTTCAGTCATTGTGTCAAACAATCTCATAAAGCTCAATGGGCCTGAGGCTACTCCCCCAGTTGAAGAAACGAAATCTCCTTCCGGCCTCAGCTTTGAGAAATTGTAGCCCATCCCGCCTCCGGCTTTGAAAACAACAGCAGTATTTTTCAATGTCTCCATTATTCCTTCGATGGAGTCAGGGACGTCGAGGACAAAACAATTGTGCACGGAAACCATATTAGCAACATAAGAATGATCTTCCTCGACTTCCAGATTGTACACGGGACCGTAATATTCGACTTCTGAAATTTGGTCTATTTTTGTAAATGTAACTCCATTGACAATAAGGTCATTTGGCTTAAATCCACTGTCAGTTTCCTGTCTTTCAAAAAGTTCATTGATTAGCATAAGCCCATTTTCCCCGCTTAAAGTGCATCTGTATGGCTGAGTAGTGCCCATTTTTGGTATGGATTCTTTTCCCAAAGCCGAGAAGACTCCACAGCGCATTGACATTTGCCAAAATGCATAGACTAAATTTTGATTGCACATCACCAGTTTGGCATTTGTTTTATTATAATTTTTGAATACAGTTCCATCTCCCCTAATCATTCCTGCCATCAATCCCTTTTGCTTATTCTGTGGCAATTCAAGCATCCACGAAGGAACTGATTTTTCATCAAAGCCCCTTCCCAAAATTTTTTCAAAAAACTTAGCCAAAATGGTTGAGTGAAATCTCAAAGACAGCCATTTTCTGCTTTCTGAATTGGTTCTTTCTATTCTTGAGGAAATTCCAAATTTGTCCTGCATTATTGAAATAGCCTCTTGGCAATAGCTTTCCTCATCTGCTGAAAATGTAAATCTAACGCAGTCATTATCTGCAAGAGATCCTTCTGAAAGATAGTATCCGAATAGCTTCATCAGGTCATTATCTACAACTACTGTATTCTTGACCTGCTTTGTGGAATGAACAAAAACATTGAATTTTCCGCCTTTGTATTCATATGAGCATTTATCCTCTTCATTTACATGAACATTTTCAACAAAGTCGCTAACTTTTATCGCCTCTGCGTCTTGTACATCTTTGGGATAAGACATTGCAACATAATCTCCTTCGCCTAGCGCATTGAGCCTTAGCCATTGTATTTTGCTGTCTTTATAGCATAAGATTGGGTGCTCCTCTGTGACAATCATAGAAGGCTTGGGAAGCTTGGAGCAGTTTACCTTGTATAACAAATCCGCATTTCTGGTATACACTTTTTCCACGTTTCTAAACCTTCCTTTATGAGTCAATACAGAATCTCCCACTTTGACATCTTTAATCATCTTCGGCCCATTTTCTGTCATAATAGGCTGGTTTGGGTGGAAGCACGCACTTCCCATCCCCAACGGATTTCCGAAATTGGCAATTGCAGGAGTGTTGGGCATGAAAAGCTTATGGGTCATTAGGGTGTATAGCTCATCAATATTCTTTTCATAACCTTCAAACTCCCCTTTTTTTACCATGTCAAAGAATTTTCCCCATGTCACTTTCATCTGCTTGTTCCTGTTGAAGCGGTCGTACATCCGCTTAAGCGCCTCTAAATGATACTTATTTAGGTGGTACTTTCCAATCCCATGCTGGTCTTCATGGATAGCTGGCTTGAAATCCTCGACCATGTTGACCGGTTGTCGGCCGTTGATGTCAAAAATCCTCGTGTCATATATGATGTCAGGCAATGCAGCATGAACTGCCACTCTTGTAAAGAGCTGCTTTGGAGTCTCGATTAATTTTCCGGTTGAGTCCTTTCTGAGATACCTCGCCTTTAGAACCCTTAGCGCATTGACATCAAACCTTTTGTCAACTTCATCAATCTCTTCTTTCTCAAGAACAAGCTGCTTCTCCTTCCTTAATGCGGCCCTTTCCTGCCTATAAAGTATATAAGCCTTTGCTGTTGAAGCATGCCCATTTTCTATAAGGACTTTTTCAACAATGTCCTGTATTTCCTCAACAGAAGGCATTGCAAGCTTTTCAAGCTCCTGCACCACCTTGTCGCTTAGTGCCTGTGCTGTCTTTTTGTCCCTGCCACCTACAGAGCTTGCTGCCCTGAATATAGCATTTGTTATTTTGCCCTGGTCAAACAGGACAATTGTCCCGTCGCGCTTCTTCATCCTAGAAATTTTTGTTTCCATATTGGGCACTCTTCATTTATTGCTATTTTTACTACTCAGCCTAAAACACAATATATAGTATATCCGCCATTATCCATATACAATAGGTAGTGGTTTTTCAATACACGCTTCTATTTAAAGATTTTGTTTTCACTGGCCTAAAATAAAAATCTTAACTATTTTAATGATGAGATTCCAGAAATCCTTTGTGGTTTAAATATTTTAGGCAGCCATGTCCAGTGGCCGCGGATTCAACCGGTATCCGGCAACCCTTAAGAGATTTTCATCTATCAAATCAATCTTAAACCTGTTAATTTTTTTCAAATCATCTCCCAGGCTTAACAGGTCAGCGTTGAATCTGGAAGGCAAACCCGTATCCATATTATAATTTTCATCAAGATAAACAACGCCTTTTGCTTTTTCCCTAAAAAACTCCCTCGAACTTTTATAATCTGAAGCAAAGAAAGCCTCTCCTGCTTGTATAACCATTCTGGTTGCCTTCACTGCAAGGTCGAACAGCTCTAAAACAGTGTACCTTGGAAGAAGCTGTGATTCATTGTCAAAGAACCTATTGTCCCGGGAGTTTGGAATTCTTTGGAATGAATTCTTCAATTCCTGGCTTTTTAGTACATGGAAGAACATATCATTCCAATAATGCGTTGTCATTATTCTTTCCTCCAGCTTGTCCAGATTGTCTTTGGGTATAACCCCCCTCAATCCAAAAAAATTATCAAATTTTGATGGTATGTGGAAAGGTATAAATGAATATTTGGCCAGCATCTCATATGCCTTATAAAACGGGTGCTCTCTCGAATCATGAAACTTTCCAAAAAGCTCAAAGTAGTTCAAATTAACATTGGCTATGTCTTTTGCAATGGATTCCAGGCGTGTAATCCCGGTTTTTGGATCCGGGACTCCGTAAGCCATGCTCATTCCAACATTTAAAAGCTCAAAGCTGGCAGGATCAAGGCCTGAATTGCAGATTAGCTCGCCAAATTTTAACTGATGGGGGGAAACGTCCATCTTCTCTTTGAGAAGAAAAGTATCCATGATGCTCTCGAGTTTTTTATGTGCTCTGACCCGCTTCTTCGGATGTTTTACCCAGTGGTCGTTTGATATTCTATAAACAGTTGGATGCACTATCATGTCCACTATTGCGTGCGAATACCAGAAATATGCTTCCTCTGCAAGCGCTTGGTAGGCGCGCAAAGCCCCATCGGAAACATCATGTTTTCTAATTGAGGGATTTGATTTTTTAGTGTGGTCCAGCATATGACAAAAGCAATCAAGGGAACCATCCCAGTGAGTTACATTTGCAGCCTGCTCATATTCTTTTCTCCATGGAAGGGTCCCATAGTAATATAGAGAATCCGGCCCTTGCGACATTTTGGTTGCAGCGACTCTATTTTGTCTCCAAATATTTGGGAATTCAGAAAGGGCTGCTTCACGCATAACTAGATAATGAAAATATGGCTGTGGCATATTACCACAGAAAAATCAGCCATTAATAAATCTTTGCAGAGTATCTACTTAGAAGAGGTAATAAATTTTAAAATATGCTCCCGCCGAGTATAGTACTATTTTAAGACTTTTTGGGATAAAAATATTTTTGTGCTAAGAATAAATATCAACATTACGGTTTATTTGATGAATTAATTGTTGTATTTAATAAACTGCGGGATGCAACGAGAGTGTAGTTTAGTATAATCAATCACCCTGAAGCAGGTACATATAAAGGATCATAAGGAGGAAAATCTTCGCAGTAATATGTTCCATACATGATGTACCTAGTTGTTAAAGGATCGACTCTATGCAAGCAACAAGTAGGGGCATAAGGATAAACAGAAAGATCATCATTCTGAAAAGCACAGCGGAAAATATAACCTTGTTCTATGTAGTTATTAATTTCATCTGATTCAGTTACAACTTTAGTTACATCAGCGTCACCGAAAAGAGTGAATCTTGTTTCAGTAACTGTTCCATCAGGAGGAGGCATGTTTATAGGAACGTCTAAGAAAAGAACAGCGTAACTGTCGCCCCATTTATATTTATCATATGGCATTAGAGTATCCACAGGAATATCAATATATACGCCGTTATTAGTTAAGGTGAGGTATTGCGTTGTAGCACTTGTAACAAGTTTTCCAGTCGAATCTAAATAAGATACAGTTGCTCTAACATTTTGTAGTGAATCACCTGTTATACCAGCACGAAGAACCGATGCTTTTGATCTTGCACCGCCCATATTTGCAACACCCACACCTTCTTGTAAATGAAAAAATAGTTTATCCTCTATTAATTTTTTTTGTACATGTTGCAAAGTTGCTCCTGAGGCTATCAAATCAGGCTTTTTTGAGCCACTTCCACGCACCACACTTCCAGTTCCTGAAGAATAGTTATTCATAAACACTAATAAAAATACTATGGCGATAATTAAAACGACTAGAATTGCAGTCCAGTTATGCGGTTTATTTCCTTTGCTTTCTTCTGCCTTAGCCTCTTTTTTCTGCATTTTCTACTATTTTTTAATTTTATGAAGATTAGTGTTTATAAAGTTTCCTATTTTCAATTTGTAATCACTTATTAGAAATGAAATTTAATGCTCCCGCCGGGATTCGAACCCAGGTCTTCGGATCGAAAATCCGAAATGATTGGTTATCCTTAAAGAACAACCTCATGTGAGGGCTTCCTTAATCCGGAGTATGCGAGCATCTGGCTCTCTACACCACGGGAGCATAGTCAATTAGATTTTTGTTATATTTTTAAATCTAATGGTTTGAATCCGAAAAATAGCCAAAAATTATTTAAACTAGAACACATTAAAGGCAAAATATGAGAAAAGCAGCATTAGTATTTATCTCTGTTATTCTATTTGTACTTGGATCAATCCTTGCCATCAGCAAGCCAGACACAGGCAGAGTTGCTGCAACAGTAAGCCCAAGCGGAAGAGCGGTTGTTATTCCGGCGCATGCGGTACAGGTTGCTCCGGGAGTTTTTGATTTAGGTACAACAACTGTAAATGGCCAAGCTCTTCAAGGCTATATGTACATTGACTATAAAGATGAAGCTTCTCACAATCCAAATCACGCAAAAACCCAAAAATCCACTTGCTATGCATTCTTATCCCAAGGAGCCAGATGGAAAGAGACAGAGCCTTATGTACTTGATACTTCCAATAGCCATAACATGAGCGATGCTTTTGTCGATAGCGTTACTGCTGTTAGCCTGAACACATGGGACGAGCAGGCAGCATTTGAGATATTTGGAGATAGAGATGCTGGCAATGTCGTTGATGGCGCAGATACAAGCGCTCCTGACAACAAAAATGAAATATTTTTCGGCACTATTGCAGAGCCTGGCGCTATCGCAGTAACAACTGTATGGGGCATATTTAGTGGGCCCCCGCAGCAGAGAAAATTGGTTGAATTTGATGTAGTTTTTGATGATGTTGATTTTGTTTGGGGGGATGCCTTAGCCAATCCGCTGGTTATGGACTATCAAAACATAGCAGCCCATGAGTTTGGCCATGCTGCCGGAATGGGCCACACAAGTGACAGCTGTACAGAAGAGACAATGTACAGGTTTGCTTCTGCTGGCGAGACAAAGAAAAGGGACCTGAATGCCGGAGACATTGAAGGAATAAAAAAATTATACAAGTAGCTTGTTTATTAGTTTAGTTCTTTCTTAAGAAAATGGGCCTCAAGGGATTTGAACCCTCGACCTACGGCTCACCTAGGTCTTATTGATTGTTTAGAGCAATGCCGTATAAGACCGTCGCTCTAACCAGGCTGAGCTAGAGGCCCGCCTGTGTGCGATATTCAAGAATTGTTTAAAAGGTTTTCTGAAAATGAAAATGACATTTCCACAATTTATTTAAAGAGGCTTAGCGCATATTGGAAAAAATGAATGACGGCAATAAAAGAGGAATTGAATTATCGCTTAATTTTCTTGTGGTTATAATAATCTCAATAACAGTATTTGCGTTCGGCGTCAAGTTTATTTATGACCTGACTAATGAGGCTAATGAGCTTCAGAAGCTGACCATAAACGACCTGGACGAAAGGATAAGCGGGCTTGCATGCGAAGGAACTGACCTGGTTTGCATAGGTATAGACAGGAAAACAATAAAAAGGTCAAAATTTGACGTGTTCGGAATCAAAATAATCAATATAAAGGAAAGGCAGAAATTTGACATAGAGGTTGAAAACCCTAAAGAGAATTCAATTGAATTCCTTGGGTATGACAAAGACGACAACAACAAAATTTTAAAAAATTCTGAGACTCCTGAATTAAGCGTCAGGCCTAGGAAAAGAGACATTGAAATAGGCAAGAATGAGGAAGGACTCATAGGAATAGGAGTCGAAGTACCTTCAAACGCCAAATCAGGAACTTACATCCTGAATGTTGTTATAAAGACCCAGCAGGGTGGAGCTTTGTACGTCCCTTTCCAGAAGCTGTATGTTGATGTGCCTTAAATAGTGCTTAAAAAACTAGCAGCTCATTTAGCGGACATGATTATCTCGGCAAAACTTTTTGCATCAAGGGAGGCGTTTCCGACTAAGCCGCCGTCAATGTTCGGCATCGACAAAAGCTCTTTCGCATTCCCGGGCTTCATTGAGCCTCCGTAAAGGATTCTTGTATTTCTTGCAGCCTCTTCGCCAAAAATGCCTTCCAGCACTTTCCTTATGAACAAATGGCTTTCCTCGGCATCTGCTTTGGTTGCTGATTTTACATTGGCATTGCCGCGGCTTATCGCCCATACGGGCTCATATGCAATTGTAATGTTTTTTGCATCTTTAATATCTTTAAGGCAGTTTATCAGCTGGTTTTCCAGAACATCCTCTGTCTTCTGCGTCTGCCTTTGCTCAAGAGTTTCTCCAACACAAAGTATCGGCTTTAAGCCATTGTTCAATGCAGAAATAATTTTTTTGTGGATTTGCTCATCCTTTTCGCCGAAAAATTCCCTTCTCTCAGAATGCCCAAGGATGACATATTCGCATCCAATCTCCTTCAGCATCAATGGCGAAATTTCTCCTGTATAAGCCCCTGAGGCTTCAAAATGCATGTTCTGCGCCCCAAGCATTATTCCGGAGCCAGCAACAAGCTTTTTCATTTCTGCAAGAATCGTAAAAGGCGGGCATATTGCTATTTCAGCATCGCTGCCCTTGGCCAGTTTCCTGAATTCCCCTATAAAAGAAGAAGCCCCCTCCATAGTCTTGTTCATCTTCCAGTTCGCAGCAATCAGTTTTTTCATTGAAGATGCTATTTTTTGCAGTCCTATTTAATTCTTGCTTTTTTTGACCTAAATATAAGAAATATCCCCAGCAGTATGAGCGCGGCTGACACAATAAGCACCCATGCCGAAATTCTTATCCCGAGGTCCATGAAAAGCTGCTCCGGATACAGCCTGACAACAATTTCCTTTGCAGAATCGAAAGTATAGGTGCCTTTTTCAAAAAAAAGCTTGTGGAATGACTCAAATGCAGACTGGAAATCAGAGCTTATGAGAAGGAATAGGATTGCAGCAAGTACTATGGTGAGGATTCCGCCGAACAGCAGCACCTTGCCGACAAAATTTGTTATGTAATTGTTCACTTTTAATGTAAATGCAGAGAAAGCGAGCAGCACTATGAACAGTGCAATCAGAGCGTAAAGCATGACTGTCAAAAGCCTTACTATAGATCTAACGTCCCAAAAATGTTGCTTTTCCCTTTCATTAAATGTGTCCGGCAGCTCGTTGGAGTTTCCTTTTAGAAACTTTATTACATTGTCATGCAGGGATTCGGCATCTTCAACGTTCGAATACACTCCATACCCTAAGAACTTTTCTCTGTAGAAAGAGCCGTCAAACCCAAGCAGGATAATCAATAATGAAAAAACAAGAAAAGGGAGCGCAATTATGAGCAAAAGATTTGACAGTGTTATTAATTTCATATTAGCTGTCCATCATTATTACTTCCTTCTCGCTTTTTATAGCTTTCTGGATTGCATCATCTATTGTGCTTATGTCTTTTTTCTTCTCGGGCTTCTTCGCCTCTTCATGCCTGTTTTCCGAGAATATCTGCCTTGCGGCCTTGAATGTCAGTTCCTCGTCATGCTTTTCCTCTTTCTTTTCCTCTTCCAGGCTGCTGAAAAAGTCCTCTTTCTTTTCCTCTTCTTTTTCCTTTCCCTCTTCCTTTTTTAAATAGTCAGACGAAAGATTGCCCTCCTTCTGACCGTATTTCTGCTCGTTGTATTTTGCGTCGTCTTTTTTCCCCTCGCTGAAGATATTGCCGTATTTTTGGGAGCCATAGTTGCTGCTCGAGTGAATGTTCAGCTTGTCCTCATCCCACAATTTTGCATGGTACATTTTAAGATGCTATATATCCGCTCCACACTGGTTTCTTTATCTTGTAGCCCCTCTTGATTAAAAGATCTGCTTCCTTATTGTTCCTTTCCAGCACCAGCGCGTCAAACTCGAAATCCGGTGCAGGCTCTCCAAGCTCCAAAAAAGGGTTTAGTTGCATCATTTTGCCTCTTTGCTTATTTAAATCTTTCGTTTTTAACTACTGATAAGTAACTATAAAATTAAGCTTTTGTCAATGCCAAGTCTATCTTCCCCCTTAGCTGCGCTTCAGGGTATGCCCCTATAACCCTGTCAACTTCGGCCCCTTTGCTGAAAATCACCATGCATGGAATGCCCCTGACATCAAACTTTGCAGCAATGTCCTGGTTGTCATCAACATTCAGCTTTGCAAATTTCAATTTGCCTGCATATTCGCTTGATATTTTCTCAAGCACAGGCCCGACAATCCTGCACGGCCCGCACCATGGCGCCCAGAAATCCACCAGAACAGGGATTTTGCCTTCAAGAACCTCCTTTTCAAATGTGTCTGACTTTAAATCCAGCATCTTAATTTGGTAGATTCTTTTTTTCTATTTAAATCTTTATATTTTTATTATTACCTAAAAATCAGAAACCTTCTCTTGTCCGAATCAAGATCAATAAATGAGTCGCATTCCTCTTTCAGCTTTCCGGAGCAGGATTTTCCGAATGCAATCGCCTCTATCCTGCATCCCAGTGCATGCCTCAAGTGGCGCACCAATGGCACATAATCGCCGTCTCCGCTCACAATCACAATAGTGTCAAGCTTTGGGGCAAGCTCTATAGTATCCATCGCCAGCCCAATATCCCAGTCGCCCTTTTTTGCGCCTCCTGCAAAAATCTGCAGGTCTTTTGCCTTCACCTCAAATCCAATTTTTTCCAGGGCGTCAAAGAAATTCTGTTCCTCCTTTATGTCTGCCTTGATGACGTATGCTATTGCCCTTATAAGGCATCTATTGCCTGCGCCTGCCTTAAGTATCTGCATGAAGTTGACTTTTGCATTGTAAAGGCTCTTCGCGGAATAGTACATGTTCTGCACATCGACAAAAACGCCTATCCTTTGGTCCTTGAAATGTATTGGCATTTTTCACCTCATTGAAGGCACTTTTTCCTCATAGCCGCAGCTTGAGCAGCGCAATGCGCCATTCCGGAACGACAATGAAAGCTCGCTGCACTTTGGGCACTGCTGCACGGCAGAAAACCTAATTTTCCTGAACTGCTCTTCGTCGCGAGCCATTGCTATTACAACAATTTTGAAGCTTCTATATAAAGATTGTGAAAAAAATTAAGTAAAGTTGTTATAATAGCAATGGCTTGGATGGCATCAGCTTTTTTATCAGCTCATCCATCCTTATAGAATGGATGTCAAACAACCATGCTTAGATTTTCGTTCTTCTGCACTCTTACGACATTCTGCACAAAGCTTTCAATCTTGCCTTCATGCGAGACAATTATAACCTGCTTCATGTTCAGCTGATCCAGAATGTCCCTCATCTTGTCAAGCTGCTCTGTGCTGAAGCCGTCTGTCGGCTCGTCTAGTATTATTATGTCTTTTGTCTTGATGGTGGCAACTATGTCATTTATGACCTTGTTCAATGCAAGCCTGTAAGACAATGCAACTGAGGTTCTTTCGCCTCCGCTCAGGCTCTCTATGTACGTCTCGTAGCCGTCCTGCTCTATGAATGGGGTGAATTCCTCATCTACATTTACGCTGATGTTTTCATCTTCTATAAGCACGTCAAACCAGTTTCTGAACAGCTCATTAAACTGGAAATGGATGTTTACCATGATATGCTTTTCCATTGTGGACATAAGCTTGACAAAAAGCTCGTCGATCCACTGGCTTAAGCCGGATAAATAAGCAAGCTTGTCTTTTGCCTTCTGCTTTTCATTAATCTCTTTCTCAAGCGCAAGAACAGCCCTTCTGCCAGCTTCCCTTTCAGTCTCATATTTGTTTTTCTCCAGCTCCAGAAACCTTTCCTGCGGCAGCAGGCTATCAATTTCCTTTTTCATCGATTTGTACTTTTGCTCGGATTCCGCATACATCGGGATTTTTTGGCTTAATTCAGCCTTTCTTGAATTAAGGCCGGCAATCTCTTTTTTTATGCTTTCTTTCATAACAATCTTTGACTCCTTTAACATTATTTTCTCGCTTAGGCTTTCAAATTTTATTTTTAGTATGCCAGCATAATTCAGCTCTTTGGCCAAATCATTAAGCTCTTTCCTAAGGCGCATTTTTACCTGGGCAATGTTGCCATCTTCCTCATTCAGGTATCTTATCTGCTTCAGGAGCACGTCAAGCTTCGCGGCTTCCCTGCTGCTTATTTCACTCTTGTGCAAATCGTCAACTTTTTGCTCGCACACCGGGCATATGTCAACCTGGCTGATCTTTCTTATAGTTTCATTGCATTGCTCTATTTTAACTTCAGTTTCCCTTATTTTTCTTGATATATTCCTTAAAGAGATTTCTGCATCGTCAATCTCTTTTTCCTTGCTCTCTATGCCGGCTTTAACCGAAGGAGTCTCGTCCGGTTTTTTCCCATCAAGCTCTTTCTGAAGCGACATGATTTGGGCTTCCAGCTTTTTTATTTCATCATTTAGGTGATTGTTTTGCTCAGCCTTGTGGATTATGCCTGCTTCTGCAACGCTCAGCTCCCTCTTTAGCGAATTTAATTCTATTATCTGGCTTTCAATGCTTTCCAAGGAGGCTTTCCTGGCTGCGATAATGGACTTTAGCTCCTCAATCTTCGGGGACAATTCTACGACCTTCCTATCTATTTCAAATATCTCATTTTTTTTGCCTTCCAGCTCCATTTTCTTGTACCCCATGTCAGAGATATAACCTTCCAAATGCCTTTTTTTCTCCTTTAACGCCCTTGTAATGATTGAGCAGGATTCCCTTATTTTCTTGTACTTGTCGATATTAAACACTTTTCTTAGTGTGTCAAGCCTGGCATCCTTGCTTTCGTAGAGTATCTGCTTCATTTCTTCCTGCGGCGTATAAACGGTGTACCTATAGATAAAGTCCTTGCCCTTTTTCACCAGTTCCTTTGGGTAGCCCATGATGTCAAGTATGATGGCGCGCAGCTCTTCTGCAGTGGCCTCTTTTTTTATTCCGTTGCTTATTATGTAGCCTGCTTCCTGCTTGATATCCTCATTGCTTTTCTTCAGCGTTCTTTTTATGATAATTTCTTTTTCGTCAATGCCCATCTTCAGCTCAACGCTTCCTTCTTTTTTTCCGTGCCTGAGCAGTGTATAGGCAGGAAGCTCGCCTTTCTTGGCTCCAAAAATCGCAAACTCTATTGCAAGAAGGATCGTTGACTTTCCGCTTCCTATGTCGCCTGCAAGAAGGACAGAGCCTGCAGGAAATTGTATTTCAGCGCCTTCATAGCTTCTGATGTTGTGCAGCTTTATGGATTTTATGAGCATTTTAGAAAAAAATTACCTAAGCCTCTTCTTCAGATTCTCAATCACAGCAACAGGAGTAGGATCTATTTTGTTTGCCAATGCTAGATAATAAGAAGCAAAATCAGCATAATACAAGCCCGAAAATAATCTTGACAGCAGATAAGTTCCTTTTGTAGAAACTTCTTCAACTTCCATCTTGCTTGATATTATCTCTTTCGTTATGTCCATTCTCTTCTTGATTCTTTCATTGTCAAAATTATCTCTTATAAATATCGGCAGAAACTTCTCTCCGCTCATAGTCTGGAACCCGACAATCTCATTGTGGTTCATTTCAGAAAACAGGTGATGGAACGCAGCAATCTTGCTGTTTTCATTAAACTGGGTTTTCCATCTGTATGCAACTGCCCCGATTGCTTCAGATGCGTAAATCAAAGGCGTTCTTGTCCCAATCTTCTTTGCGATTCTTTCTCCAATATTCTTAAACTCATTTAAGTTTGAAAGAATGTCAAGCATTTCTTTTATTTCCTCATTTTTGACATCAGCAATTCCTGAATTCTGGAGAACTCCTAAAACAGGAAAAAATAAGTAGCCGAGAGCAGCCCTTGGCTGCAATCCAGTCGGAATCCTGACAACTTTTTTTGCCTTTGTTCCCAATTGTCCGCCGCTTGTAACCGCAACAATCCTGGCTTTTTTCCTTTCAGCATCACCAAAAGCAGCCAAAGTTTCTTCTGTATTCCCTGAGTATGAAACCGCAAAGAATAAAGTTTTGTCATCAACAAAATTTGGAACTTTATAGTCCCTTACAACAAATACAGGAACCTTGGAATCATGCATGTAAAGCTTAAGCAAATCACCGCCAACAGCAGAGCCGCCCATGCCTGCAACAACAATTTTATCAATTTTGCCTGAAACAGACATTCCCTTTGGAAGCTCCAACCCTGTTTTGCATTGCTGAGGGAATTCTTCAATGACCTTAAGCATGTTTGAATTGTCGATTGGCATTTTAAGAGCGACTAATACATTGCGTTATAAAAAGATTTGGGTTAATATTTCATTTTTTTTGTATATTTGATTCGAAATTCTCTATAGAGGATTTTGAAAAATATATGTGCCATGGAACAATTCCTTAACAGCGTTTAAATCTATTCTGGCATCACCTGGGACAACGCCTAAAACATACTTCGTTACTTTCTTTCCAAGCTTCACCATGATAACAATACACTTTGCCGCTTGTGAGGCCTTGTTTCCACGCATCGGGCTTACAATTTCAGTTCGCCCTTCTGATGGATGGTCAATCAACCTATACTCTGCTTTAGGTTGATCAAGAAATTCAATGAGTTGTGTGTATGTATCATTTATAGTCACAAGAATTTGTTTTTAATTATAAATATTTGTTCTAACAGCGCATCGATTTGCGATACATTTATAAACAAAATAATTTTTCGTTGTAATGTGAGAAATGTAGGCAATTGCTCGCCTGAATCTCGGCATTTGAGAAATCATCTGCAGTTCAATAACGGAAGCTAAAATGGGAATGTACCAGTATATAAGGAATTCTTGGAACAAGCCAAGCGAAGAGCTTGAGGAATTGCAGCATCAGCGAATAATCAAATGGCGAACAGAGCCTGCTACAATCAGGATTGACAGGCCTACAAGGCTTGACAGGGCCCGCTCTTTGGGCTACAAGGCGAAGCAAGGATTTATTCTTGTACGGCAGAGGGTTAACAGGGGCGGAAGAAAAAGGCCGCAGATAAGGCACCCAAGAAGGCCAAAAGCCATGAGCAGGAGGAAGGATTTGACAATGAATTACCAGGCTGTTGCTGAAAACAGGGCAGCGCGAAAATACCCAAATTGTGAAGTGCTTAACAGCTATTACGCAGCAGAAGATGGGCTGCACTACTGGTATGAAATAATTCTGGTTGATAGGCATAACCCTTCAATACTTGCTGATGAGAAAATAAGCTGGATTTTTAGCCACAAAGGAAGGTCTGAAAGAGGCCTTACGAGCGCCGGAAGAAAAGGGAGAGGATTAAGGAACAAGGGCAAAGGCGCAGAGAAGATAAGGCCTAGCCTAAGGGCGCATGACAGGCAGGGGAATTGAGATTAATTTTTTATTATCTTTTTCCAATAACAGTGTTTAGTAGTTCTTCATTTAATTGATTACCCCTAATTAAGTGATTGTCTCTCAAATATCGGCAGTATTCTAAATAGCCCTCTGATGCAGGCTTAGCCACTAATGCCCCAAGATCGGTGTGGTTGCTCGTTGCTATTTTTTCCTGAAGTGCGGCATCGAGCAAAGCTATATGAAAGAGGCCAGCATATTCAGTTCCAGCAATTTCCATTGCAGCACCATCCTGCCTTCTCAAAAGTGCTAAGGCGGTGGCGTACCTCCCCCTCTTTGCTTCAGAATAAACCATATGCAAAAGAACATAGCCGACGTGTCCATTCAATTTTTTAAAATAGCGTGAGTCGGATTCTAATGTGCTATCTAAGCTTCCGCTTCTTATTCTTTTTCTGATTTGTCTTAATTCTTCCCTGCTCAAGCTATCTTGAGTTGCCGCATATTCTCTTTCTACTTGGACCCGCAGTCTTGCGGCATTTTTCGCTATATTTGCATCAATTCTTTTATCAGTTTTATCATATGCATCTTTTGGCATTTTACATTTCCTCCAAAATTTTTTTAATAAATCCTAGAACGCAACCTAAACGAATTTGCCCAGGCCCGCCTAGAAATAATATTCGGGCACTAAATAATTATAATTATGATAGATATGATAGAGATTATCCCGATGTTTATTTTTGCTTTATTTTGTGCTATCATGGAGTTGAGTTAATTGGTTTTATTTTTAAATCTTTTGATTATTTTTCCCTATCCCGCAAACTTTATATACTTCTTACTCTTTAGTAGGGCTATGTTAGACCTGGAATGCAGAAGCTGCGGATACAAGTTCAGAAACAAGAAAATCGTTCCAAGATGCCCTTACTGCTCTAAGGAAGGCGCTGTCGGAATGCGCAAGATGGCGCAGGATATCCTAAACGAGACTTTTGAAGCGGCATAATAAAACCTGGCCTAGTCTTTTTTCTCACTTTCCCCTCTTTCTTTTTTTCTGCCTTTTATTAATTTCATTATGGGCTTTCTTCCATAGCGGAACATTATTATCAAGACCACGCTGGCCAGCGCAAGCGGAGCAAGCAGCGGGTTTCTTGCAAGCAGCCCGTTCGAGCCAGCCACTCCTGCGCTGAAGGACTGCAAGGCGCTTACAAACTTTTTGTAGGCGGGGCGGTTGTCGTGTATAGTGACATTATTGGCCAAAAGGTTCTGGGCTGCTTCGTCCTCACTTTTCCTTATCTGGACCCCATCTTTAAATGAGGCAACCACATTATAAATTCCAAGAGGCACCTCCTTGGACAAGTCAATTGTAAGGTATTTGCCGGGGTTTAGAAATACTTTCTTCAGCACAGCATATTTGTTAAACTCATTTTGCACGATGAACGTTAATTCATCATCATAAGGGATATTGCCAATGTTCTCAACAACCACGCTCTCATTGCCATATTTGATTTTTATTTCCCTGACAGTCGAAACATTGACAAATGATTTGGCAGCCAAATCATAGTAATAGCTTTCCATGCTGTATTGGCCTGGCTCAGCATACTGGCTGAATTCATACAATATTTTTTCACCGCTTTGGGCAATTTTTTTGAATACGTTCTCTTTTTTTGGAGAGTACAGCTCCAACTCCAGTGACGTGTTGATCAAGTCATCTGCCTGGTCATAAAGATAGACTGTTACTTCAACTTTTGAGCCAGGCTCAACCTGCGTCTCGCTTAGTTCCATCTTCAAATAGCTAGGAACCGCTGTTACAAGCATTTCAATGCTTCCATAGCCTATGTTTATTCTTGAGTCGGAAACAGTTATTTCGACCTTGTGCAAGCCTGTCTTGATGTTTTTCGGCAGAGGAAGGTTGAGATTAAACTTTCCGCTGGAGACTTCGGCATTGTAAGGCACTTCGTCCAGCATAATCTTCGCGTCTGCATTCAGCACATTATTGCCAAAGGCCTCATTCACCACCCCTGCAATAAGGACTGTTTCTCCGGGCATTGTGTTAATTTTGGCTTTCACCGGAAGGACTGTAAGCTGGTTTGTAACGGTAAAAGTATCAGATTCTTTTGAATCAACAACTATATTGTCATTAGTTGTAAGATCGCTCACGATAATGCAATTGCCAAGCATAAGGGCTGTGGCAGTGATGTCAGGAACGTCTACAGCGGTTCTGAGGCCTGCCTCCAGGCTCATAGGGGTTACAAAATAAGGCAGCTTATAGCTGTCGCACGATAAGGTTAACTTAAGAAGACCGTCAAAATTGCTGTCATACAAAACAGAGGCAGAAGCTGATATTTTATTTCCAATATTGTAAACTTGCTGGCCCGTCTTAGTTGAAACGTCTGAGAAAGCTGCAGGCACCACAAGCAAGGCAACGAAGAATAATAGTAATCTTTTCATAAGACAAAACTCTGATAACTGGTTTATATAATTTACTGTTTCAAAATAAGGAATTTAGCGCCTAATAATTTAAAAAAATTTAAATATCATTATGCATTACATCCTATAATGAATGAAATTCAGGGGAAAAATTTGGCTGATGCGTTCGGATTACAAAGTACGCCGAAAGCCGCCGGGTTAAGGGAGATTACAGAATCCTTTAAATCAGATTTAGCGTCTTTAGGGAACGAAATAGACAGAAAAGATAATCTTACAGGAGGAATTTTCGGAGACCTGTCAAGGCTCGAGGGGCGCATAAACACAAAAAGAGATGCTGTTGAAGTAACAATTTACTGCCTGGTGCTCGCAGGTTTGCTTTATTTTGGTTTAAAGCCGCAAGAAGATTACCATAAAAATCTCAAGCCGCAGCACAGCCAAAGTGAGACTCTTCAGGACAGCCGTTACAAGCGTTAATTGTCAAAAACACTATAACCTTAATCTTGCATCAATCTCTTTCGCCACTTCCTTAAGGTCTTCGCACGCCCTCTTTATATCCTTTTCAACCTCATCGATGAGTGACTGAAGGTTTTCAACCCTTAATGTGTATATGTTCCTTTCATGGACAACGATGCCTGATTCCATCAACCTATTAATGTGATGGATTACAGTTCCTCTTGATAAGCCAAGCTGGGTTGCCAATTCATCGCTTGTCACTTCACGCCTTGCTTTTGCGGATTTTAGAAGCTCGATAAACACCCTAAAGCAGCTCTTATCCTTGTCCCTTAGGCTAAAAAGCCCAAGTGAAGAGCCAAGCCACTGAAGCTCCTGGTTTACGTTACGCTCTGCCGGCTTTCTTATATTTACTATTGTTATCCTTTGTCTGATGAATGCCATAAGCGGGTATAACATATCCACCTATTTAAACTTTTGCTCTTACGCCGAAACATTTATATATTAGTTGATATTACAACCATTTCGTTGACTTAAAGTCAACCAATGTTTAAATCAATACTGAGGTGGTATAAGATGATAGGAAGAATTTTTGATGAGATAAACAGAATGGAGAGGGATATGAGCATGCTATGTATAGACAAGTGTGCTGAAGTAGTCACTAAAAGCAACGAGCCGGAAGTGGTTTTAAGGCTGCCGGTGGCAGACTTATATGAAACAGAGAGCTCTGTAATAGCTACATTTGAGCTTCCAGGAGTTGAAAAGGAAGAAATCCAGCTTGACGTGACGGAAGACAGGATTGAGGTAAAAGTTGAAAAAAAGGCAGAGAAAGAAATAAACTTTTATGGCGCATTGCCGATGCCAAAAGACGTTGTTGCTGAAAATGCAGAAGCAACGTACAAGAACGGTATCTTAAGGATAGAGATTCCAAAGGCAAAGAAGCAGGACTCAAGGAAAAGGATTGAGATAAGGTAAAATTTTATTTTTTTAATTTTTTTCAAAATGGAACAGAAAAAAGAAGATAAAAAACATTCAGAAGCAAAAAAGCCTGCTGAAGAAACAAAAGAGACAAGCGAAGTTGAAAGCTTAAAAAAACAAATTGAAGAAAAATCACATAAGATTGATGAATTGACAGACACTTTGAAAAGACTGCAGGCAGAATTCGAGAATTTCAAGAAAAGGACCGAAAAGGAAAAATCAGAATTCATGAAATACTCTAGCGCGATGATTATAAGCCAGATTTTGCCTGTGCTTGACAGCTTCGAGATTGCATTGAAGAACGCAAGTGACAAGGAAAAGTTCATTGACGGCATGAAGATGATTTATGCGCAGCTTCATTCTGTGCTTGAAAAGGAAGGATTAAGGCCAATACACGCTGCTGGCGGCATATTTGATCCTTACAAGCACGAGGTTTTGATGAAAGAAGAGTCCGACAAACCCGAAGGGACAATTTTGGAAGAGTTCCAGAAGGGATACATGCTCAACGACAAAGTCTTGAGATTCAGCAAGGTTAAAATTAGTGGAAAGTGAAGAACAGATAATATAATAACAAGAAAAAAACAATTATGAAATAAAGTCCAATAACTGTTAACATTAAATCAAACTCATTAAATAAAATATAAGGATAATAAAAAAATCAAAAATCAAATTCGGAGGAAACTTAAAATGGCAAAGGAAAAAATAATAGGAATTGACCTTGGAACATCAAACAGCGCAGCTTCTGCTCTGCAGGCAGGAAAGCCGATAATAATCCCAAGCGCTGAAGGAACAACTGCTTACGGAAAGGCATTTCCAAGCGTTGTTGCATTCACAAAAGACGGACAAGTGCTTGTCGGAGAGCCGGCAAGAAGGCAGGCTGTTTCTAATCCGGAAAAGACTATAATGGCCGCAAAGAGGAAGATGGGCACCACTCATAAATATCATATTGATGGAAAAGAATACACGCCCCAGCAGATTTCAGCGTTCATTCTGCAGAAGATAAAGAAAGACGCAGAGGAATTTCTTGGAGAAAAAATCAGCAAAGCGGTAATCACAGTTCCTGCTTACTTTGATGACAACCAGAGGCAGGCAACAAAGGATGCAGGGGAGATTGCAGGGCTGGAAGTTGTGAGGATAGTCAACGAGCCAACTGCAGCATCAATGGCTTACGGAATAGACAAGCAGGACAAAGACCTCAAGATTCTCGTTTTTGACTTGGGAGGCGGAACCTTGGATGTGACAATAATGGAATTTGGAGGCGGAGTTTTCCAAGTTCTATCAACATCAGGAGATACCCAATTAGGCGGAACTGACATGGACCAGTCATTGATTGACTATCTGGTTTCTGAATTCAAAAAGAAGGAAGGGATTGACTTGTCAAAGGACAGCACCGCAATGCAAAGGCTAAGGGAGGGTGCAGAAAAAGCCAAGATAGAGCTGTCAACAGTGTTTGAGACAGACATCAATCTGCCTTTTATAACGGCAACAAATGAAGGCCCAAAGCACCTGACGATGAAATTCACAAGGGCAAAGCTTGAGCAGCTTATCGAGCCAATCATAAAGAGGTGCAGGCATCCTATGGAGCAAGCCATTAAGGATGCAAAGCTTTCAGTAAGTCAGATAAATAAAATCATTCTAGTCGGCGGTCCTACAAGAATGCCTATCGTCAGAAAGTTTGTTGAAGATTTTATAGGCAAGCAGGCAGAAAGAGGAGTTGACCCAATGGAATGTGTTGCAATGGGCGCGGCAGTCCAGGCAGGAGTGCTTGCAGGAGAGGTAAAAGATATTCTACTGCTGGATGTGACTCCATTAAGCCTTGGAATTGAGACCCTTGGCGGAGTTTTCACAAAATTGATTGAAAGAAACACAACAGTTCCGACTAAAAAACAGCAGGTTTTTAGCACAGCAGCTGATAATCAGACTGCTGTTACAATAAGGGTTGGCCAGGGAGAAAGACCGATGTTCGCTGACAACAAGATACTTGGGCAGTTTGACTTGGTTGGAATACCTCCAGCTCCAAGAGGCGTTCCTCAGATTGAAGTCACATTTGACATTGATGCAAACGGAATACTTCATGTCAATGCAAAAGACCTTGGGACAGGAAAAGAGCAGAGCATAAGGATAACAGCCTCCCAGAAATTAAGCGAGGACGAGATTGAAAGGATGAAAAAGGCAGCAGAAGAGTTTGCTGAAGTTGACAAGAAGAAAAAGGAAGAGATTGAAACGATAAACCAGGCAGACAACCTTGTCTATACGACTGAAAAGCTGTTTAAGGATCTTGAGGGAAAAGTTCCAGAAAAAGAAATCGGCGACATTAAAGGAAAAATAATTGAGCTGAAGGAGCTGCTCAAGCCAGCAGAAAAGGACGCTGCTGCAATCAAGAAAAAGGTTGATGAAATCAGCGAGATGGTGCAGAAGATGTCAACGGAGCTCTACCAGAAGGCAGGAGCACAATACAAACAAGAGCATCCTCAAGGAAGCGGGGAACAACATGAAGGACATTCAGAAAGCCCCCATCCGAAAGATGATAATGTAGTCGATGCCGACTATGAAGTAAAGGATGAGAAAAAGGGGAAGAAGAAATAAAAAATAAACTAATAAAATGATAATCCCTACCAAGGAGGAATGCCTTAAGATTTTGAAGGAAAACAACGTCCCTGACAATATAGTCGCCCACGTCAAGGCTGTATGCGATTTCTCTGTTAAGGTTGTTGATTTGGTGGCGAAGAGAGGGATAAGCGCCAACAGGGACTTGGTTGTGGCAGGAGCATTGCTGCATGACATCAAAAAGCTTGCTCCGGGGGACCATGTGATTGAAGGCTCTGAATTGGTGAGGTCTTTAGGGTACCCAGAGGTTGCATCTTTGGTGAAAAGGCACGGCCTTTACCATCTTGATAAAGACGAATTTGTGCCAAAAACATGGGAAGAGAAAATAGTCTTTTATGCTGACAAAAGGATAAGGCACGACAAGGCTGTTTCTGTTGATGAAAGATTCGAATATATAAAGCAAAGATATAAAAAAGATGATGTTGAAAAGGAGCTGAAATTTACGAAAGAGATTGAGAAAGAGCTGTTGGGAGATGAAAAAATAAGTTAAACTTTATATTTTCCTTGAACATTAACGATAAACATTAAAAAATAAATCAATAAAAATTGGTATAATTGCAATTATTAATTAAAAATAAAATTATTATTTAATACGCTGAGAAAGATTCTGCATAATAACCAAATAAACCGCGCTTGGTTTAAATAAAACATTAACAAAAATCAATATTGAAAAAGAGCGAAAACTTGATAACCAAAAACACACCATTAAAAGAGGTATTGAATTTAGCTGCCCCGTGCAGGTGCGAGTCCTGCAACCATGGATGCAGGATTGGAAGCGGAAAGCTTGCAGCTGGCGATTTAAAGAATATCGCGAAATTTTTGAAAATTACAGAAGAGGGGCTGAAGCAAAGGTACATGGAGGAGATTGAACTGTTTAATAAAAAGCTGCTGAAGCCCAGGCTGTTAAGAAAAAGCGGCAGGAATTACGGGCAATGTGTTTTTTATGACGAAAAGCAGGGATGCACAATCCACGAGGTGAAGCCGCTGGAATGCAAAACCTCAATACAATGCAAGGATTATGGAGAAGAGCTAAGCGTCTGGTTTATGGTTAACTTTATAATTGATGCAAATGACCCTGAAAGCGTAAGGCAGTACGCGCAATATTTGAAAACAGGAGGAAAAGTGATTACGGGAGCTGAACTTGAAAATATTGTTCCAAATAATGAACGGTTAAGGAAAATATTAGAATATGAAATATTAAAATGAAAACGAAAGACATTTTTTCGAATGAATGTCGTAATCCACTCATATGGGGCTTAATTGCAGTAGTAGTGATTGCCGGATTCTTTCCTCTTGAAGTCAAGCAGATAGTATACACCTTGTTCTTTTTTGTTTTTGGAAGCATATGCTTATACAACTTTCACAGATGCGGTAGAATCCATTGTCAAATAACTGGCCATGGATTTCTAGCTGTTGGTATATTGTCATTGCTTAAGATTCTGAATTTAATTGGTATAAGCTGGAATTTTCTTTTTGGATTGTTTCTATTGGCGATAGTAATAGGGTATGGTTATGAGTTCCTACAAAAAAGAAAAACTGGAGGTTGCTATTGTGGAAAATAAAAAAATTTCATCTCGTGACATGTGAGTGAGCGAAGCGAACTCGCTCACGAGTCACTGAAATTTTTTTCAAAGTCGCTAAAGAAGTAACTAACATGGTCAAAGACAAAGACTATTACAAAATCTTGGGAGTAGGCAAGAACGCATCCAAGGAGGAAATCAAGTCAGCCTACAAGAAGCTGGCAAAGCAGTATCATCCTGACCTAAATAAATCTCCAGACGCTGCTGAAAAATTCAAGGAGATAAACGAGGCAGCAGCTGTGCTTGGAGATGATAGCAAAAGGTCGCAGTATGACCAGTTTGGAGCAGCAGGCCCGCAGTTCCAAGGCGGCGGATTTTCAGGATTTGATTTTTCGGATTTCATGTCTGAGTCAGGCGGCTTTGGATTTGACTTCGACAGCATATTTGAGAATTTTTTTGGCGGAGGCGGAAGAGGTAGTGGAAGGGCAAGAAGGAGGCAAAGAGGCTCTGACTTAAGATATGACATGGAAATTGAGCTGGAGGATGCTGCTTTTGGCGCAACAAAAACAATCAGTATCCCAAGAATGGAAGAATGCGAAAAGTGCCAAGGCACAGGGGCTGAAAGCAAGTCTGACGTTGTAACTTGTGACGAATGCGGCGGAAGGGGCGTTAGCACCAGAACCCAGAGAACCCCGTTTGGCATGTTCCAGACTACAACAACGTGCAGGAAATGCAGAGGGCAAGGCAAATACATAAAGAATGAGTGCCCAGAATGCGATGGAAGGGGCGCTGTACAAAGGACAAGAAAGATTGAGGTCAAGATTCCTGCTGGCGCTGTTGACGGCACAAATCTTAGGATACAGGGCGGAGGAGAAGCAGGGGAAAGAGAGACATCATCCGGCGATTTGTACATTGTCATTCACGTCAAGCCTCATGAAATATTTGAAAGGCATGGGAATGATATTTATATTAAAGCACATGTTCCTTTTGCTGCAGCTGCTTTAGGCGGAGAAATTGAAGTTCCTACTTTAAAGGGCAAGGCTTCTTTGAAAATTCCGGAAGGCACCCAAAGCAATACAGTATTCAGGATGAGGCATCAGGGGATACCGGATTTGCACAGCCATCATGTTGGGGACGAGAATGTTGAAGTCATTATTTCTGTTCCTGAAAAACTTACCAAGAAGCAGAAGAAACTGCTGGAAGACTTTGAGAAGGAAAATAAGGAGAAGAAAGGAATGTTTTGGTGATAAGAATAAGTTCTTGTTATAATCTAGAATAAATTTTCCCTAGCCTATCCAAGCCTTTGGCTTTTTTAAGATGGCCTGATACTTCTTTTGGCACCAACCTCTCCCATTTCTCTCCTTTTACCATCATTTCCCTTATTCTTGTGCTGCTTACGCCCCTGATTAATCTGATTTTTTTGACTTTTATCTTATGTTTCCCAAAGCACCTGATAGTATAAGGGTTGCCGGAATAAGCAATGCCAAAAGAAGGAAGCCGTTTCCTTAGGTCTGCAATCCACTTATTGTCATCATAAAAGTCAGGACTCGGATAAATTTTGAAATTGCTGATTTTGTTTTTCAAAAGGGCTTTTTTTATCATCTCTCTTCTTTCAGCATAGCTAAAAGGATTTTCAGGCGTGTTTTTTTCATTAGAGCTTCCTATTGCAATTATTATTTCATCATATTCTTTTAGAATGTTCTTTATATCAATCAAATGCGCATTGTGGAACGGCTGGAACCTGCCGATGAAAAGGGCGCGTGACATAAAGAAATAAGAAAGATTGCGGTTTATAAAGTTTTGGTGAAATTTTTGACAATTGCTATTATTCTGATTGGAATAATTTTGGCACAAGGATTTATTAATAAGGGTATAAAAATATTTATCGTGGCAAAAGTTCAAAACGTTTCCAGTCATTCAGATTTAGGAGTAGTGGCGTCTACAATATTAAAATCTGAAAACATCCCGCAGGCTGTTTTGCAAGCATTGAAATCTGATGGGCAAAATATGGCCATAGAGCCGCCTGTACTCTGGCTCGCATTATACAGGGCCGGAGCATCTTCGGTTAAAGAGCCCCCAAGTTCGCCTCTATCCTTTGCGTGCCATGATAAAAGTGTAGCTCTGGATGGAAAAACACAACTTGCATTAGACACCATCAACGCATACTTGGAAAATCAGAGTTTGGGTCAAGAGCCATACTACAAATAAAATTACCATTAATAATTCTTTACCCCCTAAACCCATTCGTCACAGGCATTCTCCACTCCATCCCGTGAAAAGACCTTTCAGAAACTCTAAGGATCATTGCAGCCCTTCTCTTGTGCTCGTTTAGCCTGATTCTTTCAGCGACACTATGGACTATTTTTCTATTAAACCCAATTTTTATAATGCCATCTATTGATTTGTTTTCTTCAATGTACATCTTCAATATCTTGTCCAAAATTTTATATTGCGCGCCCAATTCTTTTTCAGCAGTCTGGCCCGCTATCAATTCAGCGCTTGGCTTCTTTCTTAAAATATTGCCTGGAACGCCTAAATATTTTCCCAGCCCAATCACCTCGCTTTTCCATAAGTCGCCAAGCACTAAAATGTCAGATGCGTTGTCCCCGTATTTTGTCGTGTAGCCGAGCGCAATCTCGGACTTGTCTGAAGTGCCTATCACCAATGCATTGCTTGAATTTACAAAATAATAAAGAATCATCATTCTGGCCCTGGCTTTTGCGTTGGCAATGGCGAAAATATCTTTTTTTAATTTTAATTTTTTGTTTATTTTTTCAAATGAAGCCAGAAAATCATTTATTTCAATTATTTCATATTCTATTTTTAATTTTCTTGCCAAATCTTCGGCATCCCGGGTGCTTTCTTTTGAAGTAACTTCCAAGTCCGGCATTAAAATTGCCATGACGTTTTTGCCACCCAGGGCTTTTGCAGCCAGAGCGCATGCTACCGAGCTGTCTATCCCGCCGCTTAGACCTATGACTGCCTTCTGGAAATTATTTTTCCTGAAATAGTCTCCGATGCCAAATACTAATGCTCTGCAGATCTCCTTTGTGTTCATTTTTATTGAATTTGTTTAATCTAATTATTGAATAAATAGGCGAGCCCGAGCGTGTGTGCCAACAGCGAGGGCGAGCACAATATTTTGTGAGCGAAGCGAACAGGTTTAATTAATTTTATTTTTATTGGGTTTCAACAATCAAACTATTCTCCTCAAAATCCTTTGCTTTCCTTACAATTCTTCCATTATTGAAAAACATGCTGTGCCCATAATAAACAATCCCGTCCTGCCCCCCGGCCTGATTGACATAAGCTATTGGAATCCTGTTTTCTTCCCACCTTTCTTTTAGTATTTTTTCAATTTTTTTTATTTTGCCTTCTCCGTAAGGCGATGCTGAAATATTTATTATCAGCTCTGCGCCATTGTCCTTTTGCTTTTTTGTTGTTTCAGGAAACCAGATGTCCTCGCAGATGCTAAGGCCGATTTTCTTCCCGTTAAATTCGAATATTGTCGCTTCACTGCCTTCCATGAACCATCTTTTCTCGTCAAAGATTGAATAATTGGGAAGGCAGATTTTATGGTGGATCCTGAGAATCTGCGTGTCTTGCATAACTGCGGCGCTGTTGTACAGCTGATTATTCCTCTTGTCAATGAATCCGATAATTGCTGCCTTGTTTTTAGTGCTTTGCACTATCCTTTCAAATGCCTTTAGATTCTCTTCAACAAAATTTGGGTTTAGGAGCAAATCCTGCGGGCTGTATCCTGTGATTGAAAGCTCAGGAAAAACAATTAAATCTGCTTTTGTGCTTTTGATTATTGAGATGATTTTTTTAGTGTTCCCCTTAATATCTCCGACTGTCGGGTTTAATTGGCATAGGGCAATTCTCATATTAAGAATGAAAGATTACGGTTATAAAAAGGTTTGTGGAGAACTATCCAACCAGAACTTCCAAGGGCAAATCCTGATCAATGTTGCCTGAGTCGTCTCTCTCATATCTCCAGATATGCTGTCTTGGGAAATTTTGAGGCTCAAGAGGTATGTCTTTTTTTGGCCTGCCAAGGATATCCCCGTCTTTTAAAACCAAAGCGTTTGTTAGACAATACCTACCATCCCTATATTTCAATGTTCCCCTTAAGATGAGCCCCGATATAGTCTTCCAACCGGATGTTTCTTCTGACTCGCTTTTTCTTTGCATGCAACGGGCTTCAACAATAGTTCCGATTGAATATCCCAGACTGTAATAATTGAAAAAATATATTTTTGGCATTTTATTCAACTCTGTTTAATTTAGCGGTTAATATTAAGAATTTTTACAAAAATTAAGCGGCCAGTTTATACGCATTTTGTATTTTCCTGACAATTGGCTGGGATATTTCTTCAGGAAGACAGTATAACATTGTTGTGAATTGTTTTTTGAAAGAAGCAACTTGCTTTGCTACATTCTGCCCTCTTAAAGCACGTCCCATGTAAGTCAAAAGTTCTCCAAAATGTTCTTCCTTCATTCCAAATCTAGTCATTTCCTGAGTTCCAATCCTTAAGCCGCTTGCTCCTAAGAAGGCCATATCATCGTATAATGCCTGTGCGCTTGTAACGGTGTTATTTTCTCTTAAAGTCCTGGCCATTTTATGTCCTTGGTATCTCTCCCCCCTCAGCAAAGCTATGTGAGACTGAGTTAATCCCGGTTCGGCTATCAATCCAGCCAATCCTGCGTTTTTTTCAACAAATTGCGCATTCTTGATTACCTGCGATCCGTAAGGTTGCCAGAATTCATTCATCTCTCTTGTAGCATACAACAATGCAAGCTTTACATGAAGATGGGTGTTGCTTTCTTCTGCCAAAACTCTCCCATAAATTTTCTGCACCAACTCGTCATTGAATGGTCTGTTTGTTGCCCAGAATGCTGCGCCTTGAGGCCCAAAGAAAACTTTGTGAAGTGAGCCTTCCATGGTATCAACAAACTGCAATGCGTCCGCATGGAAAAATTTGTATAACCCGTTAGTATGGGAATCGTCCAAATTAAGTATAGCCTTATCAGGGTTATCTTTTCCGTAATAATCATCTATCCCTATCCTTAATCTTTCCAGCGGCTCAGGTTTTCTTATACAACTTCTGCCAACCGAAATTAGTATTCCTCCTCTTCTTTCTGGGTCAACTCTTTTAAGCATGTTAATTGCAGCATCTGTATCTATCTCGTACGGGCTATCTCTCCTCATCGGCAAATTAGAAACCGCATATCTCCCTGTCCGGTCTTTTTGCACGAAGTCCTTCAAGCCATACATTGATTGGATGCTTATATGCCCTCCATGTCCTTGGCCGACATTAAGTACATGCCACAGTCTTGGGGGATCTCCCGCAATGCTTCTGTTGGTGTAATCCATAATTCCCCCAACTACCATCTTGACTGCCTGTTGTCCTGAATTTGGGCTGTGGCCCACTGTTCTAGCATTAAAATATCTTCTCAATTCAGCATTTAGTAAAGGCTCAATTCCCGCATGCAGTTCTCCATCAGGAAGGCCGACATTCATGAATTGGGTACCTTCATAAAACGCCATGACTTGTCTAATTGCCCTAAGAAACATAATCTCATTGTATCTATGTTTTGGGTCAAGTCCTGTAAAAGCTCCGACTATATCAGATGTGCTTTGTTCAGAGGCTATACAATTAAAGCAGTCAAATTTTCTGGATTGTGTATTTACCACACCATCGTTTGTCAATGCAATGGCAAATTGTTCCAGGCTTCCTTGAAATGGCTCCACCAATTGTGGTTCAGGAATTGTGCCGTCCTGTGGCCTTGAATAAGGATATGCAGATATCATATTTGAATCGACAAGTTTTGCTTCCAAGCCTTTTACTTCTTTTCCGTTCTCGTCAAATACTTGGAACACGATCTCTTTTTGTGGATTAAATCTTAAGTCAGAATTTATCAGTCCCATTCCGATAGTTCTTTTGCTCCACTCATCTGCAGGAACTGCATAAACACCTTCGCCATCGAAATGAGTATAAGGTGAGTACAGTCCGCTTGTTATTGCTCCGACTTCTTTTCCTTTATAATGGAGCTTCATGCCCGCCCTTAGACTTCGGCCGCTGCTTCCAACCCCTAGCAAGGGTTTTATGTGCTTGCTCAATAATATTGATGAGGGGTCAATGAGTTCTCCTCTTTCTATTGCCTCATACTCTTTCCTCTGTCTCTCCAAATATTCCCTGCCAGGAAAACTTCTTTTTGGGTCTAATAAATTTACTCCAAATCTGGCTTGATCAATTGCAAATGTATTGATTGTTGGACTTCCATTAGTTCCGTCTCCCTGTTCGTGTCCATATAGGGGAAATCCGGCCTCCAGCCTGGTGCTGTCTCTGGCAGCAAGCCCGGCGGCCATTAAGCCATAAGGCTTTCCAGCTTCAGCTAATTCTCTTGAAAACTGAGGAGCAAACTCTGAATTCAGGAAAATTTCGAAGCCTACATTTTCTCCTGTATAGCCAGTTCTTGAAATAATTAATTGATAGTCGCCTATCTTAACTTTTGATAAATAGTTTTTCTTAGCCTTCGGAAGCCAACCGCTGTTTCCATCCCTGCTTAAGATATCTTCCAATATGCTTTCTGCATTTGGACCCTGCAAAGAGAGCATTGCAACCCTTTTACTTATGTTTTCTAATTCTACATCCGGAAGTTTTCCTTTGTAAAATTTTGAGAGCAGCCTTCTTTCGAAACTAACTAATTTGTCCCTAACTGATTCAGGCAAAAATCCAAAGTTTACAGGGGTTAGTGCAGCAGTCTTGTATTCCTCCAAAGACTTGCTTAAATAATCAAAATCCTTTTTCCTGTTTGAGGCATTTCCAACAAAAATAAAAATATCTTCAAGCCTATAAAGAAAAGCATCATCCTTCAAATGCCCTTTTCCATCTGGCAGTCCTGTATACTGCGCCATGCCAAAATCTTCACCAAAATCATTTAATGAAGCAGCATCATTTGTCAGGTATTTCCTCAAAAAGTCAAGAGCATCCTTTCCTTTTATCATAACTCTCAACATATGGCTTATGTCCCACCAAGCAGCAGTCCTTCTCGCTGCCAAATGCTCCTCAAAAGGATGAGAAAATTGAATTGGCATTAAATGGCCGCCAAACTCGCCCAGTTTGCCCTTGCCAGGCTGCATAAATTCCTGGTAAACTGGGAACAGAACAGTTCTCTCCAATTGAGAAATATCAGTCATTCAGAAACACCTTATTGAGCTCATTTTGTCACCATTATTTTAAACGCCGAAACTATAAATTTTATATAAACCTTTTGATGGAGTTATAAAATAATTATTATCAGTAAGAAGTAAAAATAATCAAATTTGCAAAATCGTAAAAACATTTATAAACAAAACAATTATCCTTTTTTCCATGGATGTTGCAGTTCTATATTCAGGCGGAAAAGACAGCACTTTTGCCATCCAGCATTCTCTTGACAAGGGATGGAATATCAAGTACCTCATTTCAGTAAAGCCTACAAGGAAAGACTGCTTCCTGTTCCATTTTGCAACAGTGGAGCAGACAAAGGAATTAGCTAAGATGTTAAACATCCCGCATTTCTATGTAAAGTGCACGGTTGCTGATCCTGTAAAGGAAGCTGACATAGTTAAGGCAGTAGTAGAAAAAAACCAGAAGAAGATGCCGGTTGAAGCTGTCGTCCTTGGCGGCACAGGATTGCAGGAAACTCAGCTGAAAAGCATCCAGAATGCCCTGAGACCGTTGAAAGTTGAGGCATTTGCCAGCCACGCAGGAGAAGAGCACGACTTGGTGATGGAGCAAATGCTTAATAATGGATATGAAATCCTTATCACCCAGATTGCCTCTGACGGACTGAAGGGCTGGCTTGGAAAGAAAATAACAAGAGAGAATTTTTCGCAATTAAAGAAAGATTCTATCAAATACGGCTTTCACATCGGCTTTGAAGGAGGGTATGCAGATACTTTCGTCACAGACTGTCCTTTATTCACAAAAAGGCTTGTTGTTGAAGACATGTCAATGATTTTTGAGGACAATTACTGTGGGCATGTCGTGATAAATAGATATAGAATGGAAGAAAAAAGTGAATTAATAAAATTAAGTGATTATATGCTTCTTCATTAATGACACCAATTCACCCGGAATTTCTATATCTACCTTGTCATCCAGAGTAGTGGTTTTGATTGCATAATACGCAAAAGGCGCCTTAAAAACTGAAAGTTTATACTTTTATTAATAATTTTCAATGCAAATGCCCTGTCTTAAAATACTTTTTGCCTAGAGAAATCGCGCCCGGACCCTTGACCATGAGGACAAACAGCACAGCCAGTATCAGCAATACAAACTCATATCCATAAGCCTTTTGTGATATGAAAAATCCCTGCTTTGCATGAACTTTAGCAAGAGCAACAAGCATTTCAATAATTAAGACTGCAGAAGCCCATCTTGAAGCCAATCCAAGAACAAGCAATATGCCTCCTGCAAATTCAACAACTGCAACGAGCAGCGCGGAATAAGCCGCCAATGGGATTCCTATTGCCTTGAAAAACTCGGCTGTTCCTGCAAATCCGCCTGGCACAAAAAGCTTGGCATAGCCATGCGCTGCAAAAATAACGCCAAGAACAAACCTCAAAAGAGTTAATGCCAAGCCGCCATTTCCATTCTCCTTTGCCATTTTAGACCACCGCGATTAAAATCAAAATTGATGCTATTGTTGAAACGATGCAGTATTCGCACCATTTCCTGAGCACAAATGCCTGAACTCCCGCAAGGTAAAGCGAAAATGCCACAGAGGCAATGCTTGACCCCACTATAAAATAGTAAACAGGTTTTACTATAAAAAGATTTCGATTTGAAAGCATGAAAACAGCGTAAATAAATATCAAAGCGTAATAAGCCATACCTGGAATCGTGTTTTCAACACCAAAAGTCCTGCCGTACCTGCTCCTGACAACAGCGTCGCAGTCCTGCCCTATGATGCAGTGCATCGGCTTTTCATGTTTTTTCGAGTAATATATGTAGAAGGATACGGCAAAGCCGATGATTGACAGTATGATTAAATAAATTTCCTTCATTTCCCCATCTTCGAGCTTTTATAGAGATTCGGCATGTAAGAGCCAATCCTGATAACTTCAGCCTTAATATTTCTTTTCTTTAACTCGTCTTCAAGCTCCTGCTTCTGGACTTTTTGGTCGTAGCCAAGGCATATGACATCAGGATTTATTTCATTTATTATGTCAAATATGCTTCCCGTTTTTCCCAATACAGCTTCATCAACAACCTTGAGCATCCTCACAGCCTCCAGCCTTGCTTTCTCGCTGTTCTGCGGCTTTTTGCCCTTGAACTTTTCAGAAGTCTCGTCTCTTG
>JACOUX010000021.1 GCA_016177615.1 Candidatus Woesearchaeota archaeon
GCGCACAGAATTGGGCCATATATAGGAGTAATAGCAAGAAACAGATTAAAAGAATTCTACAGAAATGATGCTGATTTCCTGGATTTTTTTCATAATACTCGGCAGCGGGAAATGCCCTACATCCATTCATGCGAGAATCTGGAGCAATTATTAAGGCATTACGCCACTAGATACACCCCAAGGAGAGTTAGACGCAGCTTGATAGACAATTTGATGGGCAGGTCTGATGGAAATATTGAAGGAATTATAATAGGCGATGAGATTTTTAGACTTACGCTTACAACGATTAAGAATTTGCCAGAGCAATACAGAAACCCTATGGTTTTATATTTTTTCGAAGGATATTCCTACAAGCAAATCGCCGAAATGACCGGCACAAGACTAAGTACAGTAAAAAGCAATATCCACAGAGGAATGGGGGAATTAAGCGTAAGGCTGCGGCAGCATTTGTTTCCAAAAAAATTGACCTGGTAGTAACTATATGTTTAATCTAAGAATTAAATTCCTCCACCATCTCCATAAACATAGCATTGCTCCATGCCTGGCTCCAGCAGCCTTTTGATGAAAGTTCTTTTGCGTCGCTTAATTCAGCATGGCAGCCGATGCACCCCTTCCAGAGGATTTCTTCTGTGCTGGCTTCAATTATTTTTCTGATGTATTTTTGGAATTTTGCTTTATTGAGCCTATGCATGCATATTGCAGCCAGATTATTGAGCCAGAACCATGAATCGCCTCTGTGATAGCTTCTTTTGTCCTCGCCAGTGCTTAATTCCACATACAAAGGGCTGCTTTTATCAATTGTTGACAGGCCTCCCCAGTCCAGCCACAGCGCCTTTAGGGCATTTTCAAAGCACACTTCCCATTCCTCTCTGGAAAGCAGCTCAGGATAGGCATAATAAGCAATGAATATATTCGGCCTTATAGTGAAATCATCCAACCCATCTGCGAGCATCTTGCCGTTCCAGAATTCTTTTCTAACCTTATTTTTTAGCACGTTTTCCAATGCCTTGTACTTATGATTTTGAGTCAGCTCAAACATAAGCCTGTACATATTAAGGCGAAATGCCTGTATTTCTATCCTTGCGCCGCTTCTTGTGTCAGTCCCAAAGCCTGCGTCCATCCATGTTTCATTAGAGGTGTTGACCTCAAAGCCATCTTTCGCATGGTACTTAAGCAGCCCGTGCAGGCATCTCTCAAGAGAGCTTTCAATTTCGTAAATAACCCTGTGATATCCATCTTCTCTTTTGGCAACAGCGGCATTGCATTTTTTTATGTATTCACATATTCTTGGAGAAGCATTGCCATTTTCCTTGATTGATGAGATTGATTTTTTTACGGAATTAATTATTGATTTATTCCTGTTTATTCTTTCAACAGCATCATTGCACCTCAAAAAAAGCCACCCTGCAGCATCTGCGCTGCCCAGCCTGCTTTCTTTTGGCGAGGCTTGGAAATTCTGCAGCCTTCCATCACTTTCAACAGCCTGCAGAAATCGAAATAGCAGCTTTTCCGAAAATTCCCTGTCAATATTAGAACAAGCCTTTAATGAAACTAAAGAATCCCTTGCCCAGAACTGGAAAAACCACGGCAGGCCTGCCAAAACTCCGCATGATTTTTTTGAATTGACCACCAGGCTATTCAGCGCATTTGCGCAGCATACATAGGCAATTTTTACATCATTGCTTGGCTTACTGCCGGAAACAACATTCCTGATGCTGTTTTTCATCAAAAGCCCAAAGAAATTTTCCTTTTCCTTTGCCTTAATATTTTCAAGATTTGCAAACACATAGCAGCACTCTTTCACTGCATCGCCTTTTTTCCTTGCCATGGAAAAGACAAACTTTGAGCCCTTCATCCTGAGCGCATTGTATGCATAGCGTAAATTGGGAGGCGAGTTTCTTTGGGCATCAAGGGGATAGCTTCTTTCTATCCATGCATCATTCTTTTTGTAAATCATCTTATCAGATTTGATGGCAAGATGCAGTGAAAATTCTCCCTGCCCTTCTGCTTTATCCTCCCTTTTGTCTGTTTTCTTTGTAAATTTTATAATAATGCAGCCATCTTCCTCAAAAATCTCGTAGTATCTTCCAAATGTCCTGTTGTCGTAAGATTCCTTGCAATCCAGTATGACATTAAATTCATTATCCTTGCTCAGCTCATAAATCAGGGAATTAAATCCGCTTGGCATGAAAAAGGACTCAACAACCTTGTTGTTTGCTCTTTCTGTGAAATAAAATCCGTTTCTGAATGCAGTTAACGTTTCATTTCCAATCACCTCAATGCTTTCGATGAACTTGAACATCCTCATTGCAGCTTCGTCAAAGAGAAAGAGCCCGTTATACCTCGAATTTTGAGTTCCTGGGAAAGAACAGTAGCTTCCTTTTTTGTTTGTCAGCAGGAATCCTGCATTGCCATCTTCCTCTTTTTTCACGCTCAAAATCCCAAGATTGTGTATTAATTGCATTTTTGAACGCAGTGAAAAAATCCGTCTTTGAACCCATAATTGTTGTTGAAATTTTTTAATCTGGTAAAGTTGATACTTATTGTTTGTAGACTCTACTAATGGCATAATTATGCGCTTCTATGTAGTTGTTCACGAAAATCTTCCAGTCTGCCATTGAGGCTATTTTTCTCGCCTGCAGCTTGTTTGCTATCCTGTCCTCTTTTGAAAATTCCGCGAAGCTGAGCATGACATCAACAAGCTGGCTTACAACTTCATCATCGCTTTTATTGAGGCGCTTAAGGACATAGATGCCTGGCATCTCGCTCTGCTGGCATTCCGAGCAAAAATATCTCCCGAAGCCGGCAAGGTCAGTAGTGACTGAAGAGACTCCAAGGGCGCCTGCTTCCAATGGAGTGTAGCCCCACGGCTCATAGTAGCTTGGAAAGATTCCGAGGTGGGAGCCCTGCATTGCTTCGTAATAATTAAGGTTGAGAAGGCCGTCTGCCCCGCTCAGATAGATCGGATAATAGATTATCTTGACACGGTCATCTTCTGCATTCCTGAGGCCCGTGGCAATGATAGCCTTTTGTATTGTATCATTTTCATCATACAGGTCATGAGTCAGCAGAGGGGGATTTCCCTTTTTCAGTAGCCTGCTGATCCTTATCCTCATCTCCGCAAGGAATTCATCCTCAAACAAGTCTTCTTTCGCAAGCTTCTTGCCGGAAACAAATGAATAGATGATGTTCTTCTCCACATCCCCCATGACTTCTTCCAACGCATCTTTGATGTCCTGGAACAGAGTCTTGTTTTCCAGCATCTCGTGCTTTATGTTCCTGAAATTCGCAGGCACCCAGATAAAGGCTATGATGGTCTTTTTGCTTTTTGAACGCTTCAGCTTCTCGCTAAGCCTGCCAAGGGCCTTTATGAAGATGTCTATTCCCTTGTCGTGAAACTCATAGCGGCCAGCAAGGAAATAAATCAGCGTGTCTTTCGGGTCAAACGTGTAGTAGGGGAAGAAATAATAGAGCATGAATTCCCTTATCCTGTTACGCTGCATCTGGTGCTTTATGACAATATCCTCAAAGCTGGGAAACTTGCTCATGTCAAGGCCGTTGGGCAGCAGAAAATCCGGCTTTTTCTTCAGGAAATATGATGCTTCCATTCCTGTAATTTCGCTTACTGTCGTAAAGGCGTCTGCAGCCAGCGCAGAATTTTTCTCGACAAGATGCTTTGCCTCAATGTTGTACTTATAGGCCTCTTCATCCGGATTTATCCTGCTCCACACATTGTAAAGGTCAACATTGGAGCTTGCCAGAGTCCTTCCAAGGATTGTTGCGTGTGTAGTAAATATCGTTGCTGCCTTTGCCCCCTTTTTCTTTAGGTACAATAAACCCGCTCCTGAAAGCCATTCATGGAAGTGGGCTGCAATCTTTCTGTCATTGTGGCACCTTAAGAATGATTCAATGAGCATTCCTGCTGCATATGCCCAAACAATAGGTTCATCATAATCCTGCGGCGCCTTGAGAGAATCAATCTTATGCCAGTCCCACAGCTCTTTTTTTATGTCATTTGTTCTTTGCCTGTAATTCACAAAGTCTATAAGGATTGCATTAGGGGATCCTTCAACAAGCCACCTCCCGAAGTGGCATATTATCCCATTTTTTTTCAGCTCATCGAACGCTGCCTTGCAGAAGTCATTTGGCAGCTCCTCCTCAAACTGACCTATTGCTTTTGAGGCAAAATAAGGGCCGACAAGAAAATAATTGCCCCCGTAAGCCTCAACCATCTTGGCTGCTTTTGACTTTACAACAGTAAATATTCCGCCTACCTTGTTGCAGACTTCCCATGAAACCTCAAACAAAACATCGGCTTTCTTGTCCATTTATGATTACTTTCTTCTATCTTTATATAAATCTTTGATACTACTTGAAGATAGAAATCTTTAAAAATAACTTTGAATAAATCGCTATAAAATGGCTGAAACTAATTTTGTTGATATTGAAGAGTACAGTGCCCGCAAAGGTTATTTCCTCTGGCTGTGGGAACCGCTGTCTAATCCAACATTATTGCGGATTACTCGGGAAGAAATTGAGCGGCTTAGTCTTCTTGAAAAAGAAATACTTTTTTATGTTCCTGAAAAACCTTATGATGTAAGTGATGACACCAGTTCTGTTACTAAAATAGAGGATATCTATGAAGTGAGGTTGCATCCTTCGCAAATTAAAACTGTTTATGAAGCTTGCAAAACAATACGCCATGAGCTTGCCCATGTTGCATTTGGCGACTGTGATAGGTTTAGAAAAGTGCCAGGTAAATTAGGAATTTTTTTGACAAAAGCTTATTACGTATTTATTGGTGAGCTAAGGGCGGCGAGATATGGAAAAAACTGAAATCTAATCCCATTCAACTTCTTTTAATTAATCTAAATCCACAAACTATTTATACCACCCTGCAAAGAAGTTATAACTATAATGGTGGGAGCATAGATATATTATAATAAAAGGGTGGTAATAATTAACGGAGAGAGTGCTGGCGCAAAAAGGCCATTTATCGAGATACGAAACTCCATTCTTGAATGCCTTGCCTCGGGGCAGAAGACAATAAACCAGATTTCAGGCGAAACCCAAATTAACTGGAAAACTGTCGAACGCCATCTAACATATCTTGTTGGAAAAGGCTGGGTTCGGGAAGCATTTAGCTCTGCTTATGTAAGGATTTTCGAGCTGACAGCGTTCGGAAAAGACCATTTAAGGAAGAACTTCAGGAAGGGCATCACCCTAGTTGACAAAAAAATAATTCGCCTGCACGGGGTGGACTTCCCATGAAAGTCCTGATGTTCGGCTGGGAATTTCCGCCAATGAGCAGCGGAGGATTGGGAACAGCGTGCTATGGCCTGACAAAAGGGCTTAGCAGGAAAGGAATAGAAGTCACTTTAGTGCTTCCATATTCAAGCGAATCTGATGCAGATTTCCTAAAGATAATTGCTGCCAACGATATTCCAAAGCTAAGGATAAGGAAAGTCAGATCCGCAATAAAGCCATACATGACATCAGAAGGCTACTCACAGTCCATAAGCAGGCTCCCAAGCCAGCTCTCAAAAATCTATGGCTCCACTTTGCTTGATGAAGTATATCGCTACACTCTTGCAGCAGAAACGATTGCTGAAGAAGAGGACTTTGATGTAATACACTGCCATGACTGGATGACTTTTGAAGCAGGGATAAGGGCAAAGAAAAAGAAAAGCAAACCGCTTGTATTGCATGTCCATGCAACAGAACTTGACAGGACAGGGGGCCATCAGGTCAACCAGCATGTTTATGATCTTGAAAGAAAAGGCATGCATAAGGCAGACAAAGTCATTGCAGTCAGCAATTTCACAAAGAACAAAATAATGACTCATTACAGCGTTCCTGAAGAAAAAATAAAAGTTGTGCATAATGCAGTGGATTTTTCACACTATGATGATGAGAGATTTGAAATAAACAATACTGACAGGGTAGTTTTATTTTTGGGAAGGCTGACTTTGCAAAAAGGGCCCGACTATTTCCTTTATGCCGCAAAAAAAGTTTTGGAAAAGGAAAAGGATGTCAAGTTCATCATTGCAGGCTCAGGCGACATGGAGCGCTTCATAATAGAAAAAGCCGCTGAAATGGGAATTGCAAGCAAGGTTTTATTTGCGGGCTTTTTAAATCCGGAAGATGTGGAAAGAGCCTACAAAATGGCAGATATTTACGTCATGCCTTCTGTTTCAGAGCCATTTGGACTGACTGCGCTGGAAGCGATGAAGAACAGGACAGCTGCGATTGTCTCAAAGCAAAGCGGAGTCTCTGAAGTTGTGAAGCACTGCCTGAAGGTTGACTTCTGGGACGTGAACGAATTAAGCAACAAGATAATCGCAGTGCTTAAATACCAGGCGCTGCAGGACACGCTGAAAGAAAACGCCTACCTTGAAGCAGGGAAATTCACATGGGACATTCCTGCGCAGAAATGCGTTGAAGTTTATGATGAGGTGATTAATAAAATTTAGATATTTGAGGTGTTGAGATTAAAAAATATTAGAGTTTTAATAATAAAATAATAAAAAACTAAAATGGTAAGCATCTGCTTTTATTTCCAGATTCATCAGCCGCCAAGGCTTAGGAAGTACTCTGTATTTGAGATAGGCCATCACAACAATTATTTTGATGACCAGAAGAACGAGGCAATCATAAGAAAGGTAACAAAGAAGTGCTATCTCCCTGCAAATAAGATAATTCTTGACCTAATCAATAAAACAGGAGGAAAATTCAAGGCCTCGTACAGCATGAGCGGAATAGTTCTGGAACAGCTGGAGAAGTTCGCGCCTGAAGTGATTGACAGCTTCAAAAGATTAGCAGAAACCGGGTGCGTTGAGTTCCTTGACGAGACTTATTACCACACATTGTCCTTTTTATACTCAAAAGAAGAATTCAAAGAGCAGGTTGAGATGCACAACAAGAAGGTAAGGCAGCTGTTTAACTTCAGGCCAAAAGTTTTCAGGAACACTGAATTGGTTTATAACAACGAGCTTGCCAACTTTGTTGAAGGATTGGGCTACAAAGGCATTCTTGCAGAAGGCGCTGACCACATTCTTGGATGGAGAAGCCCTAATTTTGTTTATCATCCAAAAGGCTCTGCAAATATAAAATTATTATTAAAAAATTACAGCCTTTCTGATGACATCGCATTCCGCTTTGGCGAGAAAAGCTGGAAGGAATTTCCTTTGACAGCTCCAAAGTTCGCGGACTGGATCAGCAAAATCAACGGAAACGGGAATGTTATAAACCTTTTCATGGATTACGAGACATTCGGCGAGCACCAGTGGGAAGACAAGGGAATATTTGAATTTCTCAAGCATCTTCCTGAGGAAATACTAAAGCACAAGGACAATGATTTTGTAACTCCAAGCGAAGCAATTAAAAAATATGATCCCGTTGGCGAGCTTGACTTCCATAACTTCGTAAGCTGGGCAGATGTCGAGAGGGACTTGAGCGCATGGCTCGGCAACAGAATGCAGCAGGAAGCCATAAAGGAAACTTATCTTCTGGAGCCGCATGTTAAACTGTCCAAGAATCCTGCCTTAATTGACGAATGGAGAAAGCTGCAGACAAGCGACCATTTCTACTACATGTGCACCAAATGGTTCAATGACGGCGATGTTCATAAGTACTTTAACCCTTACGACAGCCCATACGAGGCTTTCATCACTTACATGAACATACTTAATGATTTCAGGATCAAGGCGAATAAATTGGGAGAGATAAAGATAAACCAATAGGCTTTTATATAGATTCATATTTTCATATAATATGATAATAGAAAAATATGTTAAAATCGGAGAAAGAGGGCAGATAGTAATACCAAAAGAAATACGCGAAAAGGAGCACATCAAGCCTGAGGACAGGCTAAGGCTCATTAATATTGAGAGAGAAATTATAATCAAGATAGATAAGCATGAAAAACAGCCGGAATTGAGGGCTTTAGAAATATTGAATGAAGCCAAGCTGACAGAAAAGGACTGGCAGGAAATTCTTCGCATGAGGCAAAAAGAATGATGTACACTGCTGATACTTCGTTCTTCATAAGATTAAGCGAGGGCGCGCCAAAGGCGATTGCGCTGTGGCACGAAATTGTAGAAGGCAAAGGCAAGCTGGCAATTCCTACTGCGGTTTTGATAGAACTCAAAAACAGGCTGCTTAAAAGAAATTTGCAAGAAAAGGCTGAGGAACTGATACTTATTTTTGAAAATTCAAACAAGATCGTTCTGGTTCCATTAACAACTGACTTGGCAAAAAAGGCAGGAAGCCTGAGCTACACTTATAATATGACCAACTTCGATGCTGTTATATTAGCTACTGCTATAGAAACATGTTACAAAAACGTTTTGACGAGTGATCCAACATTCGAGAAGGCATCAAAACAGGGATTAATTCATTTAACAACTTTATAATCTCCAAGAATTGTGCGATTAAATTCCGAAAACTATAAATACATCCAAAAAAAGAGTATCAATATAGGTGATATAGTGCCAAAAAAAAGAGGTAAGTCTTCTAGGAGTACTCTTGAAAGCGCTCTGAGCTCAGGCTCTAAAAAGAAACTGCAGTCTGTTGAAGTAATAATCAAAAAGAAAGTTCTCGGAGAGGCCCCTGTTGAGCACCATTTCGTTGTTGCTGACGGCAGGAAGCTGAAAAACATCATTGAGTTGGCAGACGCCCTTGAGACAATGTCAGAGGAAATTTTCAACCATCACGCCAATGAGTTCAAGAACGATTTCAGCAACTGGGTAAAGGATGTTTTTTATGATCACAGCCTTGCTGAAGACATATCAAGGGCAAAAAACAGGCTGGAAACGCAGATTGCAATTTTAAGAAGGCTTGTAAAAGAGCTTATATAAGAAGGAGGCAACATGGTAACAAAAGAAGAAGCCAAACAATATCTTTGCGATGCTGTGCCCGATAAGTGCTTTTGGGTGAATAATGGGCCGATTTTAAGAAGCCTTGATGAGTTTGCAGCTTACCTGGCGCAAATAAGCGATGATGCTTTTAATTATCATGCAAACAAGGGGAAAAATGACTTCAGCAGCTGGGTAAATGAGGTTATTGGGGACGAAAAGCTGGCAAATGATATTCTAAGCTCAAGAAGCAAGGCATCCATGATTAAGAAAGTGCAGGCAAGGGTTAATGCGCTGAAAAAGAAAGCTGCATAATATCCTTTTTTAATCTCATAATTCACCGATAGCTTTAAATAGTACTTCTAGGTATCCAAGCGACCCATTTAGCCATTAGGTTGTTCTGGAAGAGGCAAAGAAAATGAATGATGACCTTCAAAGGGAATGCCCAAGCTGTGGCATGATGATAGAAGAAGGTGAAGTTGAATGCCCCTCATGCGGCGAAAGCTTTTCGGATGATGATGAGGTTTTGTAATCAGCGAGGTGATCCAAATGAGGCTTTTTTTATATGATGAAGACGGCGATGATGATGGCTTTGACGATGACGGAAATGATGATGACTGATTAATGATGGAAGAATACACAAAGTATGAAGAAGCGAGAATAATCGGCGCAAGGGCATTGCAGATTTCTCAGGGAGCTCCGTTTATGATCAAGCTGAATGATGAGGACCTTCAGAAGATAGGCTACAACACGGTTGAAATAGCCAAGATGGAGTTCAAGAAGGGTCTCATCCCTATGGTAGTCAAGCGGCCATTACCTGGCGCAGTGAAAAAAATTGCTGTATCTGCCAAGCCGTTTGACCAGACAAAGATGGAGTAAAATGGGAAGAATAAAGACAATGCTGGCAAAAAACACAGCCAAAAAGCTGGTAAAAGAGCATCCGCAGGAATTCACTGCAGAATTTGATAAAAACAAGCCATTAGTAAGGAAATACACTACTGCTTCCTCCTCAAAGATGAGAAATATAATAGCCGGCTACACGGCAAGGCTCATAAAGCAGAAAACCATACAGGAAAAAGAGCCAAGAAGAAGGGCCCAGGAAGAGGATCTAAGCAAGTTTTATGAGTAAA
>JACOUX010000032.1 GCA_016177615.1 Candidatus Woesearchaeota archaeon
ATAGCATTTGTTTCATTTAGTCCTAAATAAGAGCCGGTAATGCTTGAATTAGCGCATCCTTGTATTAATAAAAATGCAAATGCAAATATTAAAGTAAATTTAACAAATGTACGTTCCCCCATAGAAGTAGCAAATATAAAACTTGTTTTAAATCTATGTGGTATTCTCCCAACACCATAAACTTTAAATATAGTATTAAATTAGTTGGAAATATGCCGCTTGAAATTTTAAGAAAAATCGGCCTTTCGGAAGGGGAAATTAAAGTCTATAATTCATTACTGGATTTAGGCTCCTCTTCATTAAACCAGATTCATGAAAAAACAGGAATAGAGAGAAGGAACATCTATGATATTCTAAACAAGCTGATAGAGCGCGGATTGGCAGGGTATGTAATTGAAAACAGCAGAAAGGTCTACAGCATTTCGCATCCCAAGAAGATTTTGGGGCATGTTGAGGAGAAAAAGCAGGAACTCGACAGGATTAAGGAGGAGATAAATGCCGAACTGCCCGCAATGCTGGAAAGGCATGATTCCAAAAAATCAAAAATCAATGCCCAGATTTACAGAGGCCCAAATGGAGTCAAGGCAATATACGAGGATATCTTGAATTACAAAGAGCATTACTTCATTGGAGGAGGCAGGTATGTGATGAAGAGTATGCCGAATTATTGGAATAACTTTAACCTAAGGAGAATAAAAGCAAAGATAAAATTCTACAATCTTGTTAGATATGAACTGAAGGATGAAATCAAAAAGCTGAAGTACGAACAAATAAAAGTGCTGCCGAGGGAATTCAGCTTAAACCCGAATGTCATTTTTATCTGGGGCGACAAAGTTGCAAATGTGTTATTTGAAGAGGAATTTTTCGCTTTTGTGATTGAGAGCAGGAAAATTGCCGAGAATTATAAAAAATACCATAAGTTTTTATGGTATAAAGTTGCAATGAAATTTAATGACACTAAACCAATAAATTAATATATCAATTTATTTCTTGGCATATTATGGGTGGTTACAAGCTATTGGAAGGCAAAGTAGTCATTGGATTGGAAGAGAAAGTCAAAGTCCACAACAACAGCGGCAAAAAGATTGTCGTTGCAAAAATAGACACAGGCGCAACAAAAAGCTCGATTGATACAAATCTAGCTGCTGAACTTAGGCTTGGCCCGGTTATAAAATCAAAGCTGATAAAATCAGCCCACGGCTCCAAGCTGAGGCCGATAATAGAGGCTACAATAGAGCTGGCAGGGAAAAAAATAACATCTGAATTTACGCTGGCAGACAGGGCGCACATGAAATACAGGATTTTGATAGGGCAGAATATTTTAAAAGACGGGTTTTTGATTGACCCGATGAAATAGAATTTTGTTTTTTAAAAATTATAATTAAAAAAATTGGTTTAATGCGTTAGGAAAGTCATTAAACAAAACAATAAAGCTGGCATCAACAAAATATTTGCAAAATTTTAATGAAATATGTACATTAACGATTGAACATTAACGAAAACTCATTAAAAAAATAAATCAATATAAAAATTTTAATAATTAATAATAATATATTAATGGCAACCAGTCTAATGCGCTGTGAAAGCAAGTTAAATATGAACTTAAAATATAACGCTTAAAGAAAAATAAATATAACCTAAAATTTTAATGAAAAAATCAATCTAAATTAAAAAGATGAAAGCAGCAGTAATGTCCCTCGGAAGCAAGTCATCATTGATGATACTTGAAGCAATGAAAAATTACTTTGATTCTGTCGATAATATCGACCTGAGGGATGTTGAAGTCAATCTTGGGGCTGGAAAGCTGGATGTTTTATACGAGGGAAATCAGCTGCCGCAATATAGCTGTATCTATGCAAGGGGCTCATTCAGATATGCTCCGCTTCTTAGGTCTGTAACAAGGACGCTTTACAGGAATTCCTATATGCCGATAAGGGCGGAAACATTTACACTGGGCCATGACAAGCTTTTGACTCATCTTGTGCTCCAGCACTTCAGCATTCCAATGCCCGCAACTTATCTTGCTTCGTCAACAAGGGCTGCAAAGAAAATATTGAATGAGGTAACATACCCGATCGTGCTTAAATTTCCGCATGGCACAGGCGGCAAAGGAGTGATGTTCGCCGAGAGCTATGCAGCAGCCTCTTCAATGCTTGATGCGCTGATTGTGCTTAAGCAGCCGTTTCTCATACAGGAGTATATAGAAACAGGAGGGGTTGACATAAGGGCGCTTATTGCCGGCGACAGGGTTGTCGCGTCAATGAGAAGAAAGGCCGTAAAAGGCGAGATGAGAGCTAATATACACGCAGGCGGCTCAGGAGAGTCTGTAGTCCTAGATGAGAGGACAAAAAGAATCGCGATTGACACTGCTGCCTCAATAGGCGCAGATGTTTGCGCCGTTGACATGCTGGAAAGCGGCAAAGGCCCGTTGGTAATAGAAGTAAACCTATCACCAGGATTGCAGGGAATAACAAAAGCAACGGGCATAAATGTTTCTGATAAGATTGCAAAATACCTCTTTGAAAGGTCAGAGATATTCTCCGCAAGGGACAGGGACGAAGCCACGTTGAAGATTTTTGAGGATTTGGGATTAAGCGGGGAGATGGCACAGCAGATAATTACCAATTTAGATTTCAGGGCTAACAGGATATTGCTGCCTAAGATTGTGACCGATATTTCAAAGTTCGGCGAAAAAGACGAGGTTGTTTTGAAGGTGGAGAAGGGAAAGCTGGTGGTGGAGAGGGTTTGAAATACAATTCTAATTAAAAAATTGAGAAGTGCGATTATTTTTTTAAGTATGGCCCACGCATATCCTCTTCAGGCGGGCCAACGGGCCTTTCCATATACGTGTCAAACACAAAAGTAATTGTTCTACCAAGCTGCGGAATAATTATATCTTCGCCCTGCCTACACCCGGCACCAACGTTTTTTGGCACTTCGGGAAGTTTATGAATGGAATCATAAAAAACATCAATTGAAGCATCTACATCTGGTATGCCCCACGGCTTTCCCAAGTGATAATAAACTCTTATCCTATCTTCAAGAAAATGAATACTTTTTATTTGCATTCTTATTCTCAGATTTAGTAATCATATGAAATTAATAAACTTTTTGTTTTTGGGTTAAAAGGAAATAAAAATTTCAAACCAAAAACTCAGGTCTCGTTACAATCGTCTGCTCCTTCTTGGGCCCAACAGAAACAATTGAAATAGGAACTTTAAGCAGCTCTTCAATCCTTCTTAGATATTTCTTTGCATTATTCGGAAGCTGGTCGTAATTCCTTATCTTCGTCAAATCATCCCACCAGCCGTCTAGCTCTTCATAAACAGGCTGGCAGTTTTGAAGTATCTTCATGTTGGTTGTGAAATTCTTGATAATGCTTCCCTTGTACTTATATGCAACGCAGAGCTTCAGTTTTTCAACTGTTGTCAGCACATCAAGCTTAGTTATTGCAACCGAGTCAATTCCATTAATCATAACCGCATATTTGCCAATCAAGGCATCAAACCATCCAACTCTCCTTTTCCTTCCGGTTGTTGCGCCAAACTCCTTGCCTGTCTTTTGTATCTTTTCCCCAATCGAGCCAGTTATCTCTGTTGGGAACGGTCCCAATCCTACTCTTGTCTTATACGCCTTGCAAACTCCAAGCACGCTTTGTATTCTCTTTGGCGCCACTCCAAGCCCTGTGCAGATTCCGCCTGTAGTTGCTGTTGAGGATGTAACGAATGGGTAAGTTCCAAAATCCAAATCAAGCAAAGTTCCCTGGGCTCCCTCAAAAACGACTTTTTTGTTTTGGCCAAGAGCAGAATTGATGATTAAGGCAGTGTCATTCACAAATTGCCTCAATTGCTGCGCATATCCGCTGTACTCACTGTAGAACTCTTCCTGCCCGAATCTTTTCCTGAACAGAGCGTCGTCAGCAAACTCATAGAACTTCAGCCCAACTCTTGCTGCTTTGTCAGTATAAGCAGGGCCTATCCCCCTTGCCGTTGTTCCGATTTTGCCGCCTGCCTTCTTGTCTTCTTCTATATGGGTCGGCAGGATGACATGCGCGTTTTCGCTTATGACGAGATTTTCCGCTGAAACTGACACCTTTATTTTTTTTAGGTTATTAATTTCATGTACAAGGGCTTTTGGGTCCACGACCATTCCGTTGCCAATTATGTTTAAAGTATTGCTGTACATAACACCCGAAGGTATTAAGTGGAGGACTGTCTTATTGTTATTTGCCTCTATGGTATGCCCGGCATTATTGCCTCCGTTAAATCTTGCAACAACATAGGCTTTTTCAGCAATGTAATGGGTTATCTTGCCTTTTCCCTCATCCCCCCACTCCATTCCTATGACTGCAACATTTGAAAGACTGTATTGCTTTGCCATGCTAAAGCGGAAATTCAGATTTTATTTAAAGGTTTTGAAATGATGGTAAAAATTAATTTTCCATACTGAAAATAATTTTATTGTCACTATGTAAGTGGATAAGATTTATATATAAAAGCATATTTACTATGATATGGCGCGACCGGATTATAAGATTGCTACAATTGGCTCTCATTCTGCACTGCAAATATTCAAAGGAGCGCACGATGAAGGCTTCAAGACTATTGCCATCTGCAAGAAGGGCTCTGAAAGAGTTTATAAGATGTTCAACGCCGCAGATGAGATTATAACTTTGAATTCTTACAAAGATTTTCCAAAAATACAGAATGAATTGATTAAGAAAAACGCTATTGTCATTCCGCATGGGTCTTTTGTGACTTATATGGGATATGAGCAAGTAGAGAAGCTCAAGGTAAGCTATTACGGCAATAAGCGGATTTTGAAGTGGGAATCAGACAGGCATTTGGAAAGGCAATGGCTTGTCAATTCAGGGTTGAAAGTGCCCCTGCTCTTCAAAAGCCCAAAGGACATAGACAGGCTGTCTATAGTAAAATTCATGGGCGCAGAAGGAGGCAAGGGATATTTCCTGGCAAAGGATGAAAAGGATTTCAACAAAAAGATAAAGCCATACAAATTAAGAAAGTATGTGCTGCAGGAGTATATTATAGGAGTTCCGCTTTTCATTCATTACTTTTATTCTTCTTTAACTGGCGAGATAGAGCTCATGGGAATGGACATAAGGTATGAAAGCAATGTTGATTCGCTTGGGAGGATAACAGCAAGAGACCAGATATTGCTTCCAAAAATTGACCCGAGCTATGTTATTGTTGGCAATATACCAGTTGTTGTTCGGGAATCTTTCCTTCCGAGACTGATAGAGATGGGCGAAGCAGTTGTTGAACAATCAAAAAAGCTTGCCCCCCCTGGATTATTCGGGCCATTCTGCTTAGAGACAATTTTGACTCCGGAAGAGGAAATCTACACATTTGAGATATCTGCCAGGATTGTGGCAGGAACCAACCCATTCATTGAGGGAAGCCCTTATACTGCATTGAAATACGGCAAGCCAATGTCAACAGGCAGAAGGATTGCGATTGAGATAAAGAATGCGATTAAAACGAATCAGATGAAAAAGGTGCTGGGATGAAAATGCACAAAAAATTATTACCATTTTTTTTAATTTGTTTATTCATACCCATTTCATATGGCCAACAATGTAACGAGATTGCTTTATATGCTAATGTAAATCTAGTTTCTAAAGTTAGATGGCAAAATATAGATAGTAATTACCAATTTCCCCGTTTTAGAGAATTTGATACGTTAAGAGTTGAAGATATAACATTTTTTAATGACGGGCCTTGCGATATTTCTAAAACAAGACTTATATTACAAGTAGAACCTGTAAATGGGTATACTCCAAAAGATAAGCATCCCACAAATTATGGACATTTTGAAATACCAATTCTAGATCTTAAAAAGGGGGAAAGCGTCATTTTAAAACATAATCAATCTGGTGGATATTACTATGAAAAAAATGGAAAAATAATACAGAACAAGGGTTATCAGCATCATTATATTGATTTAGACGAATTAGGAGACTGGTTTATTAAATATGAAGTTAATACGGATTTAAAAGGTATTGGAGCGATAGGATACACAATTAGGATTAATAATAACGATATTGATGGTTTTCGTGTCTATTCATTTTTAGATTTATTATTGCTGGAATACAACCAAAAAGCCCAAAAATTAAACATATTGATTGTTGTTTTAACTCTGATATCATTAGTCATAGCGATAATCACGATTTGGATGGGTGTAAAATCATTAAAAGACTCCAAGAAATATTTAGAGATATTAAATAAAATTGAATCACACCTCAATCAAATTAAGAGTAAATTTAAGACAAAAAAGATAAAGTGATAACTCAAAAAACAAAAAAAATAAGAAAGTCGCTCAATCCAATAGATACTGTCTTCCCAGACAATGACTAACTTAACCTAATCGTATATAAATGTTTCCCAAAATAAATTAAATTCAAATAAAATGATCACCCAAAACCAAATCTCAAAAATACTGGAAAGCTATGACAAGAAAAACATAACAATAGGTGTGCTTGGAGGCCATTCTGCATTGGATGTCTGCAGGGGCGCCCATTCTCATGGCTTTAAGACATTGGTTGTTGCCCAAAAAGGAAGGGAAAAAACATACACAAAATATTATAGGAGAAGGGAAGGAATAGGATTTGTTGATGATGTCATAGTCGTTAATAAGTTTTCAGACGTAACAAAGAAAGAAGTCCAGGAAGAACTGAGAAAAAGAAACACAATATTCATTCACAACAGATATTTCTGGGTTTATTTCAATTTCAAGGATGTTGAAAACAAGTTTTTAGTTCCAATCTTTGGGACAAGAGCCATGGTAAAATTAGAGGAAAGGTATGTTCAAAAAAATCAATACTATCTCTTGCAGAAAGCCGGAATAAGGGCGCCCAAAATATTCAATGATCCGAAGAAAATTAACAGATTGGTTATTGTTAAAGTCGCAGAAGCGAAAAGAGGCTATGAAAGGGCTTTCTTTTTGTGTTCAAATTACAGAGAGTATGAAGAGAAATCAGCGGAATTATTGAATGAAAAAATCATAAAAAACTCCGATTTGAAAAAAGCCGTCATTGAGGAATATGCAATAGGCGCCCATGTTAATTTTAATTTCTTTTACAGCCCCTTAAATGACCAACTGGAATTGATGGGTACCGATACAAGAAGGCAGACAAACCTTGATGGTATTTTAAGGCTGCCAGCAGCCGAGCAGTTAGAAGTCCTGAAGCATATAAAGCCGAAGATGATAGAAACCGGGCATTATGCAGTAACCGTGAAAGAATCGCTGCTGGAAAAAATACTTGAGCTTGGGGAAAAGTTTGTAGCAGCAGCAAAAAAAGAGCATCCACCCGGCATCATTGGGCCATTCGCCCTTCAGGGCGCTGTTATAGCAGAAGAAGGAAAAGAGGACATTGTTATTTTTGACGTGAGCATGAGGATTCCAGGAAGCCCCGGAACTTTATTCACTCCTTATTCTGGCTACCTTTACGGCTTTTCAATCAGCTACGGCGAAAGAATAGGGCTGGAGATAAAGAAAGCATTGGAGCTTGGAAAGCTGGATTTAATCTGCACTTAGATTAAAAATGAAAAAAATAGCATTGCCAATAATGGCATTTTTATTGGTTGTTAACGCTGCTTTTGCTGCTGATTTTGCAAACTATCCCGGCATATTCACGGACTATGGTAATTTTGACGCTGTCATAGTTGTCGGGGACAGCGCGCCGGCAAGTGATGTAATTGCCCAAAGCAGCCTTGTGCAGTTCTTTGTCGGCTATCTGGGAAAGCCCATAGTCGGCTCTGCAAAATTGTCAAGCGAGATTGATACGCTTGAGCAGAACATCATTTCTGTTGGAAGCCCGTGCCATAACCCGGTCTCAGCCCAAATTATGGGCAACCCTGAGCCGTGCAGTAAAAATCTTGAGCCCGGCAAAGCAGTTATTGCCTTATACGACTACAAGTCATATTCGCATTTGGTCATAGCAGGATACAGCGATAAAGGGACAAGGGATGCTGCAAATGAGCTGGTAAACAAATGGAAAAGCTTCAGCGGAAACAAGTTGATTATCGAGGTAGACGAGCCAAAGCCGCAGATTGGCAGTTCTGGCTCTGAAGAGAAAACAGCGGAAGATTATACTGCTATAGACATCAAAGAGGAGAGCGTAGCAATAAACCTTGAAGATGAAAAGGAAAAATTGGTTGCAGAATTGAATGAAAAGATTGCAAACAAGTCAAAAAACACAAACGAAAAAACAGCACTTTCAATAAACGAAACAAAAAAAACAGCCTTACAAAAAAATGATGCAATTAAGGCAGAGCAAAAACAACAGGCAGAAGAAAAAAGCATAATGAAAAAGGTAATTGAATGGCTCTCGTCATTATTCGGAAGGCACTAAAATGATTTTAGTCTTGAATTTCGGCGGGCAGACAGCCCATTTAATCTCGAGAAGAATCAGGGAGCTTGGAGTTTATTCTGAAGTCCTGCCTTGTGACATTTCCCTGGCAGAAGTTGGAAAATTGAGGCCTAATGGCATAATTTTGTCAGGCGGCCCTGCAAGCGTCTATGATCATACTGCCCCAGCCGTGAACAGGAGGATTATTGACCTGGGCATTCCGATTTTGGGAATTTGCTACGGCGAGCAGCTCATTGGCAAGCTTGTTGGAGGCATTGTTCTTGGCGGCAAATTGAAGGAGTTCGGAAGCAAAATCCTGAATGTCAAAAAGGAAGGAAAGCTGCTTAAAGGGCTTTCAAGGCGCGAGCAGGTATGGATGAGCCACGGAGATTTGGTTGAGAGTTTGCCTAAAGAGTTTGAAATTCTTGCATCAACCGACACATGCAGGATAGCTGCTTTCGAGAACAACACAAAAAAACTCTATGGCATACAGTTTCATGCGGAAGTCGCCCATACTCCGAAAGGCGCGCAGATTCTTAAGAATTTCATTTTTGACATATGCAGGGCAAAAAAAGACTGGGAAATGAAAAGCCTTTGGAAAGATATTATCAGGGGGATGAAAAAGGAAGTGCGCAAAAGCTCTGTGATAATAGGGGTTTCTGGAGGAGTTGACAGCACAGTAGCAGCCACTTTGCTGCACAATGCAGTAGGCAACAGACTGTATTGCGTTTTTGTTGACCACGGATTGATAAGAAAGCAGGAGCTCGAGGAAGTAAAAGATTTTTTTGAGAAGTCCAGAAGAAAAGAGGAGGTTGATTGGGCATACTTTTATTGAAGTCTTCCAGAATAAGGTAGCAGAGCTGGAAAAAAAATTCCGCCAAATAAAGTTTTTGGGCCAGGGCACTATTTACCCTGACAGGATTGAAAGCGCGCAGCCATCAAAGTTTGCCTCGAAAATAAAAAGCCACCATAATGTCACTTTGCCTGAAAAGATGAAGCTGAAGCTGATTGAGCCGCTGAAAGATTTTTATAAAGATGAAGTCCGGCAGCTTGGAAAGGAATTAAGGATCCCTGATCAAATCCTGAACAGGCACCCGTTTCCGGGCCCCGGCCTGGCAATAAGGATCTTAGGAGAAATTACCGAAGAGAGGCTGAAGATTTTAAGGGAAGCAGATTATATTTTCATCGAGGAGCTGAAGCGCTCAGGCTATTACGACAAGACTTGGCAGGCGTTCGCCGCATTGATTCCTGTAAAAGCAGTAGGAGTCATGGGCGATGCGAGAACTTACGAATACTTAATCTCTCTGCGGGCAGTAACAAGCGTTGATGCAATGACAGCAGACTGGGCAAGATTGCCTGATGAATTGCTGGAAAGGATTTCTGCAAGAATCATGAATGAAGTTCGGGGAGTTAACAGAGTTCTTTACGACATCAGCCAGAAGCCTCCTGCGACTATTGAGTATGAGTAGAAAAAATATTTATTTTATCTTCTCTCTTATAAATCTTAAAAATTCCTTCACAGAACTTTCTGTATCATCGCTAAGATAGCTCTCCTTCACATTATTTTCAGAGCCGTCATGGAAGTGTTTCGGAAATGTTTTTACATGCTTATGCTTTTTATGAGGCGCATTATCGTGCCTGTAAACCATTCCATCTGTTCTCCGCCAATGGTACGAATACTTGCTACCGCTTATCCATATCTCAAGAAAGGAGTTGTCAATGAGGAACAGCCTCAGGCTCTTTATAATGCCCAAAGGGCCCCTAATAAAATTGGCAGAAACTACAATATCTGGAAATTCCTGCAGCGCAATATTTTTCAGCTCGATATATGTATTTTCTGCATCCAATTATTAACCACCTTTATTCTCTTATTGAGATTTTCCCAGTAAATAAGCTGCTCCCATGCCGGATGCTCATCTATTTTGCCAGCTTCAATCTTATTTTTTAATTCTTTAGGATTAGACACCTTAAACTGGGATTTGATATTCAGAATTTCAGCAGACGCGTTCCTTAATTCTTTATCGAGAAAAACTTCTATGCTTTCATCTAAAATCTTATCTTCTGAAAGCTCCAGTTCCTTAGATAATCTGCTTAATATGGATTTCATAACACTTTTAAAATTAAACTACTATAAAAATCTATGCCCTGATTTCCACATACCCCTGATTCTGCTAAATATGAGCCAGAAGCCCCTGCAACGATTGAGTATGAGTAGAAAAAATATTATAGATATAGGTAAATTCAATAAAAAATAACAATGGACGATCTTGCTAACAGGGTAAGGGTTAAAACAGGAAATCTTAGACGTAATTTAGCCATCTACTTTTTTTAGCTATAAATGCCCCTACGGCTTATTATCTTGGAAACATACAATCTGCCAGGTACATGCAGGAGTCCAAAATGCATATGCAGGAGCTTCAATATATGCATGAGCTTGAAGAAAGCCGAAAAAATAAGATTTTTAAAATGCATGGGGGGAGATTAGAGCGCGCTCTTGAAGATTCCAATTTCCCCAGGAATGGCCTCGGTCAGATAATGCGGTATGAAATTGGAAATAAAGGTCAAGATTATTAATATTAAAATTCCAATTCATTTTGGAATAAAACCCTAAGAGTTTTTTAACCCCAAGAACCATACTCTTTTAAACTAGCGCGATATTTAAGCCATATATGAAAAAGCGCACTTTCCTTCCCAAGCCGGTGAAGCCAAAGAGATTCTACAAGATGATAGGCACCTGCAGGGCCTGCAAGGAAAAATTTACAGTGGACTTGGACAACAGGTCTTCGTCCAGAAATTACTGCAGGAAATGCACAGATTCTTTTAAGAAATATCAGCGCTCAAAGGGATTTTCTCAGCACGAATAAGTCCTTTCCTTTACCCCTTTCCTGTAATTCTCCCAAGCTTTCATATAAAGCTTCTTTCCCCAGGGAGTCGGATAATCTCCTGTCAGGCAAGCCATGCAAAGCTCTTTTGCAGGCTTTCCAATGCTCTTGACAAGCCCCTGAATGCTCTGATATTTCAAAGAATCTGCGCCAAGGTCCTTTGCAACCCTTGTAATCACTTCCTTGGAAACTTCGCCCACTACAGGCTTACCTTCATATCTAGGGACTAGCAACTCGGAAACAGTTGACATGTCAATGCCGTAAAAGCACGGCCCTTTTATCGGAGGGCATGATATCCTGACATGGACTTCTTTTGCACCGCCTGCTTTTTTGATGTAGTTAACAATTTGCTTGGTTGTAGATCCCCTCACAATGCTGTCATCAACAAGGATTACCTTTTTTCCATCCAGTATTTCTTTAAGCGCAGTGTATTTATTCTGTACCCGTTCGTCCCTTGATGAGCCCTCAATGAATGTCCTTCCCACGAACCTGTTTCTTATCAGCCCTTCTGCAGCAGGGACTTTAAGCTCATAAGCCATTGCATCTCCTGCTGCTTTTGCAGTGTCTGGCACAGGAACAAGAATATAATCTTCATTGACTTTTTCAGTTTCCTGTTTTGCCAGTTCCTTGCCGAGATTAGTCCTTGTGATATACACGGACTGTCCGTCCAAAACAGAGCTAACATTTGCAAAATAGACCCACTCAAACATGCAATGGGCTTTTCTCGGGCTTTCAGCATATTTTTTTATTTGAATATGCCCATCGTTGATGTAAATCAGGTGCCCCGGCTCCAGGTGCTTGTATTCAGTTACACCGCAGTTTATTAAGGCATTTGACTCAGAAGCAGCAAGAAACATATCGTCTTTCCAGCCATAGACAACCGGCCGGAATCCATAAGGGTCGCGGAGAATGATCATCTCGCCGTAAGAATTGATAAAAGCTATGTTATAGCATCCGTCGAGCTTTTGCGCCAGCCTTGTAAAAGCCTTGATAAGGTTTGGCCTTTTCTGGCCCATGAGCTCCCTTGAAATGTAGTGCATCAGGATTTCCGTGTCAGTATCGTAAACAATATGATAGTCTGTTTTGTCAAGGAGATGCTGCTTCAGCTCTGTGTAGTTTGCAAGGTTGCCGTTCCAGCAGAAGCTGAACCATTTCCATTTCCTTCCGTGGTGCCTTTCGAATGGCTGCGCAAGGCTTTTATCCTCGCTTCCTGATGTAGCATACCTTACATGGCCTATTCCCTTGTTGCCGGCATACCTCTTGAATATTTCCAGTGACTGCTGCCTGTCGCTTGTCTTGAATACCTCATTAACAGGCCCTAAATCCTTGTAAGTGTCAAGAACCTGCATTCTCTTTTGGTTGAATGTTGTAATGCCAGCGCTTAATTGCCCCCTGTTTTGCTGGTTGAGAAGAAGCTTGTAAAGGTAGAATAGGGCTCTGTTGGCGGAATCGCCGTTTTCCTTGATGTAAACGGCAGCTATGCCGCATTGATGCATTGCTTCTGACATAGGACCCCCATTTCAGCATTTGAATGGAAGCTTATTTATATAAATGTTTCGCATTTTTAAAGAAGAGCTTTATAATTTATATAAAAATAGAAGTCTTCTGACTATCTAAAATGACTCATTCAGCTTCTCCTTTCTTGGTATCTCATCAGTATCCTTGGAAAAAAATTTCAATCCACGAACGCGAGTGAACTAACATTCACAGCTACTCGATTGAAATTTTTTTAATTTTTATTTGTACTTTAAATCGTCTGTTGTATCAACAGCGAAGAAGCTAAATTCTTCATCAACATCCTCTTCTTCCAATGCCCTGCCCAAATCCACAAACTTGGACATGTCTCTTCGGTTCATTTTGTCAACACCTAGCTTTTAGCTCCTTTTTTTAACAAAGGGAGGTAACTTCTTAGTTTTATATAATTTGCCCTTAAAGTTTATAAAATGTATATTATTTATATAAAAAAGAAAAATTTATATAGTAATTTGAAAATCTTTAATGTACTACAAAGATTAAGGGGGATTTTTATAATCATATATGGATATTTATAAAATCTATACGGGGTGGTTGCCATCAAAAGAAAGGTAATACAGATAGCGAACTCAACTCAGCTTATTTCCCTGCCCAGAAAATGGACGCTGAAGTATGGGGTTAAAAAGGGGGATGAGCTGGAGATAACTGAAAATGGCACTTCATTAAAAGTTTCTACTGAAAAAACTCCGCATTTTGAAGAAATAACTGTTGACGTGAGTGGTCTAACTCCAAGGCTAGCTGATAGGTTTTTGGCTAGGGCTTATCAAAAGGGGTATGATAAAATAACGATTAAATTTGATAAGCCGGAATTAATGATTGCTATTCAGAACAAAGTTCCCGAACTCTTAGGTTTTGAGATTATGGAGCAAAACAATAAAAGTTGCGTTATACAAACTATCTCATCGAAATTAGAGGTTGATTTTGATTCTTTATTAAGAAAAGCGTTTATAATAACATTAGATATGGCTGACAGTTGTTTAGAAGCTCTGGAAAATAATGATAAAAAAACTTTGGAAAATTTGCATTTTAAAGATTTTGATGTAAACAAATTCTGCTACTTTTGCTTAAGGTTTATTAATAAAGGGCAGCACGAGGGCTTCGGCAATTATATCGTTTATTATCTGATAGAACTTCTTGAAGATGTAGGCGATGAATACAAAGCATTGGCACAATTGCTGATAAAAACGGAATCCAAAAAAGAGATTATTAAGATTTTAGGAAATACTAACAGGGCTTTTAAAATGGGCTATGAGTTTTTCTATAAGCCGGAGAAATCCAAAGCTACGGAAGCGATGGAGCTTTATAATAAAACAAAAGCCGATATAGAAAACTCTTTTGGAAAACTAAAAAATTCTAATGATTTAAAAGCATTAGCAACAATGAATTATATATTAAAATTAGTATACCACTACCCTACCATGAGATTAGATACTTTAAAGGAGTTGAGCGGCGTATAGGAACAGCAACAGAATGTCAAAATTAATCTTTTGTAATAACAGACCCACTATAATGTTTTCCTTTGGCATATCCTTCAAAGGCATTTCGCACGTCGTTTTGATTATTGATATTAATAACCTGCAGCCATCTTACTGTGGATTCCGGATTCAAGTATAATCTTAATCCCAAAGACTCAGCTAGATGCTGTTCCCTCATATCTTTGCCAAGGCGCGCAATTTTTCCCTCTAATACATCTGTTGCTTTTAATTTGGGTATCTTCATATTTTCACTGTGACCTAGCGCTATTAATCTGGCTTGAAGTGTATTATAAACCTCGCCATGTTCAGGACGTACATTTGGGTCAACGATCCAAACGCCATCGGTGAATTTTGCAAATACCGCCCCTTGTTGGCCTAAGTAGTGGGCGAAAACCATCGTATGCGCATCTGATTGGTCTTCAGGTATACCGTTTACAATGCGTTTTACGCCACCATTATCCTGAATTTCTACAAAATCAATATAATCTTTACCTACCATTGACACTACAGGTATTTTATCCTTTAACATGCTCGCACTGATATAATGTAAAGCGTCAGGCTCAACATAAATTCCCTCACCTCCAAGTAAATCAGCAAGCGTTTGTGCTTGAGTAGCTAAAGCCCTTCCTGCAGATTCTCTGTAGGTCTCCTCTGATATGCCCAAAGCATCGTACATATCCTTTGACAGTTCCTGTACCTTACCGCCCCCGGTTGTTAAAATCATGCTATATCTCGGGTGTAACTCTTTTAATTGTTTGATTCTATCAATAATGTTTGCCTGCCAATCTTCCTGGCGCCATGCACTGCCTCCGAATTTAAAAATTATGGTGGGTTCGTGAATGTAGTTTGTGCTGCTCAATTTATAATTCAATCTCCATTTTTCAGCCAAGCTGGTATCTTGATCTTGTGTCATAGTATTTTTATTAGGCGTTTCCTTCAAGTCATCTTCGATTTCTCTTTTGGATAATAAAGCGCTTCCCACTAATGCGCTTAGACTCCACCAATTAATTTTTTTATATGTCATATTTAACTGTTTATAAATCTAATTGTGTTCCTAAACATTAAAGAGGATGTATAGTGATTAATCTACTTCTTTTATCATTATAATGCATTTTTATATTTAAATCTATCGTATTTATATAAAGTATATAAAAAATTAGTCAAAACTGATATTAACAACCGTTAAGTGCGTTTAATCAAAAAAAATATAAACAAATCCAAGACCCGTGATTAGTGATGAAAATCCTCCTAATCGGCAGCGGCGCCCGCGAGCATGTAATAGCTGAAACGCTCAAAAAGAATTCAAATACGCAGCTTTATTCTTACCTAAAATCAAAAAATCCGGGAATAATCTCACTGTCAAAGGATTTTGAGCTTGGAAGCTACAGCGATTTGGACAGGATAAAAAGATATGCGCAGAAGATAAAGCCGGATTTCGCTTTTATCGGCCCGGAAGGTCCCTTAGGAAATGGTGTTGTAGATTTATTGGACGAGATTGGCATTCCTTCAATTGGCCCGACAAAAAGCCTTGCCAGACTGGAGACAAGCAAATCATTTACCAGATTATTGTTAAGAAAATATAAGATTAGCGGCAATCCGAAGTTTGAGATTTTTACCAAAAAAAAATTACATTCGGCGAAACTTTTTTTAAAAGAAATGGAGGAATGCGTTGTTAAGCCTGATGGGCTGACTGGCGGCAAAGGCGTAAAAGTTCAGGGCGACCATTTTCAAACGAAAAGGGAGGCTTTGGATTATTGTAATGAAGTTCTAAAAACTCATCCAAGAGTTATTGTAGAGGAGAAGATGGAGGGGGAAGAATTCTCGCTTCAATGCCTGACTGATGGGAAAATAGTAATTGCAACTCCGCCTGTGCAGGACCATAAAAGAGCTTATGTTGATGACAAAGGACCAAACACCGGAGGCATGGGAAGTTACAGTTGCGAAAATCATTTATTGCCATTCTTAACAAAAAGAGATGTTGAGGATGGACTAACCATCACTAAAAAAGTTGCTGGAGCACTCTATAAGGAAACAGGAGAATATTACAAAGGAGTCATGTATGCTGGTTTGATTGTTACAAAAGATGGGGTTAAATTAGTCGAATATAATGCAAGATTTGGCGACCCTGAAGCAATGAACGTGCTTCCTTTGCTGGAAAATGATTTTGTGGATGTATGCAATTCAATAATTAATCAAAATTTGAATAAAATAAAAATAAAATTACAAAATAAGGCAACAGTCTGCAAATATGTTGTTCCAAAAGGGTACCCTGATAATCCTGTGAGGAATAAAAAAATTGAAATCGGCAAAATTCAGAAAGGTGCGGGAATTTATTATGCATCTGTTGACCAGAAAGATGATGGAATATATTTAACATCCTCAAGAGGAGTTGCCTGCCTTGGGATTGCAGATTCCCTTGAAAAAGCGGAAAAAATCGCTGAAACTGCAGCCAAGTCAATAAAAGGGGATGTTTTCCACAGGGAGGATATCGGGACAGAAAAACTGGTTGAGAAAAGAGTAAGGCATATGGAAAGTTTAAAAAACAAAAAACTTTAAATATTATCATAAATCTTAATGCCATATGGTTAAAAAAAGAGTTAAAAAGAGCAGAGTAATTTCTAAAAATAAGCCAAAAGCTGCTTCTAAGGAAAAACCCGAAGCTAAGAGGGCTGAAAAAATTAAAATTGAGCAGCCAGCTGACACAAAAATCACGCTGCAGGATGCCCTGCACAACCTTGAGATCCTTTCTGAGGAGAAAAAAGTTGAGCATAGGATTGAGGGTGTTGAGAAAAAAGAGGCAGCCATTGAAAAGAAAGAAGCGGACATAGAAAAAAAGGAAGCTGCGATAATGAGTGAGGAAAGAAAGATAGAGAAAGAGGCGGAAAAAGTCGAGAAGATTGAGAAGGAAATAAAGCGCGAAGTCACTCCAAAGCCCCTTAAAGCCATCAAGTTTGTGGATATAAACAAGGGCATAATAGGTGCTTTTATCGGCGTTGTGGCGCATTATGCATTCATCTACGGAAGGGAGATAGCCAAGGACATATCGACAGCAAGAGCCACCATCCTCATCATATTCTCCTATTTCCTGATAATCATCCTTATGTATGAGACCGGCTACAGGCAGATTAAGGAAAAAAGGCTGTTTTATGTGCTTCCGAGAAGGGCAACCATTATTTACCTTACCTCAATTGCAGTCATAATCCTGATATTTTTCCTGTTCAACCAACTCAACTTATCCAACATTGACTTGCTGTATAAGGAAATAGCCGTGACTTTGGTCCTTGCCTCTGTAGGCGCAGGGACTGCCGACCTGATTGGGAAGGATTAGAAAGCTTTTTATTGGTTATTTGAAATTCTTGCCTTGAATGAAAACCGAAATAAAAGAGCCTATCCTGCATAAGAGAGATTCTATGGCTAAAGGTGAAATTCTGCAGAAAAGCAATAAAATAAAAGAAAATCTTTTTAATCTTGAAGAATATAAAAAATCAAAAACAGTGATGTTCTTTGTCTCTTTTAATAATGAAGTTGATACGCATGAAATTATTAAATCTGCATTAAAAAATAAGACAGTTGTCGTGCCAAAGGTCGTTCATCATGAGATTGAGCCGTCTTTGATAATTGATTTTGACAATCTTGTGCCTTCAGGCAGGTTTAATATTCCCGAGCCGATTGAGATAATGAAAATCGCGAACAAGAATATTAATATGGTATTGGTTCCTGGGATTGCCTTTGATAAAGAAGGATACAGATTGGGCTATGGATTTGGATTTTATGACAAATTCCTTAAAAAAGTCCCTAAGGCAATAAAGATAGGATTGGCTTTTGATTTCCAGGTTGTTGGCAATGTGCCAAGAGAAAGCCATGATGTGCCTGTTGACTTGGTTGTGACGGAAGAAAAGATTGTTAAGTGTAAAAGAACATTATGAAAAAACAGATAATGTATAAAAAACTTGCAAAATATTATGATTTAATTTATTTTGATAAAGATTATAAAACCGAGTCAAAAATTATCAAAAAATTAATTCAAAAGTATAAGAAATCAAGAGGAAAAGAGCTTCTTGATGTAGCTTGCGGTACTGGGCATCACCTCGAATATTTGAAATCTGACTTTTCATGTATTGGAATCGATATTAACAATGAAATGTTAAATGAGGCGAAACAGAAAGTCAAAAAAGTTATTTTCAAAAAGGCGGACATGGTTAATTTTGACCTTCATAAAAGATTTGATGTTATCATGTGTTTGTTTAGCTCCATTGGCTACGTAAGAACCTATAAATATTTGTCTAAGGCTATTCAAAACTTTTCAAGGTGTTTAAAAGCTGGTGGCATTCTGTTAATTGAGCCATGGTATAATAACCCTGCGTTTAAGCCAGGATTTCCATTTATGAGCACTTATAGCTCAAAAAACATAAAGATAGCCAGACAAAGCACTTCCAAGGTAATTGGAAGCCTGTCGGTGCTTAGAATGCACTATTTGATTGCCGAGAAGGATAAAGAAGTAAAACATTATTCTGACGAGCATGAGCTAGGGCTTTTTGATACAAGCAAAACATTGAAGATTATGGAACATGCAGGTTTACGTTCAAAATTTTTCAAGAATGGCTTGCGTACGGACAGAGGGCTTCTTATCGGTGTTAAAAGAAAGTAAAATGCGCAGGCCGGGACTTTCGCCAAATTTCCATTTGATTCGAACCCGGGTCTCAGCCTTGGCAAGGCCGAATCTTAACCACTGGACTACCCGCGCAGTAAGAAAAGAGATTTTTACATCTGCTTATAAATATTATTGTTAAGGATAATAAATGGGCCCGACCAGATTCGAACTGGCGACATTCACCTTTCAAAGATTTCTCCTGTAAGGGTGACGTCATAACCGCTAGACCACGAGCCCAATAGGAAGATTTTGTATTAACAGAGTGTATAAAAAGGTTGCGAAAAAATTTTGGAAAAATATTTAAACATGTTTTTTGGATACGCATTTATGGCATTAAAGTTTGAATCCTACAGCCAGTTGGCAGATTTTATAGGCTCTACTGAAAAGAGATTTTGCAAGGTGTGCCAAGAGCAGGCCTACCATATCCTCTCTGGATATAAGGATTACCACCACAGGCATGACTGTCTGAAATGCCGCCTGAAGAAGTTATAAAGTGGCAATGACAACCCAAAAAAAGCTATTAAGATATTCCTTAATTCCTTATATACAACTTGGATATTTCGTTCATTTTGCGTCAAATAGTAAGCAGCGCCTTCGAATTCCCGCAGTAGAAGTAGCTTCTTGAATTTTCAAGCTTCAGGTATTTCCTGATCCTTTCCAACTGCTTTTTTGCCTTCACAATCCTGAAGGAGCATTTAACCTCGTATAAATCCAGGCGATTTCCTTTCTTTGCCACTATGTCAATCTCGCCAAGGGACCTTTTGTGATGCTTTACCGGAACATTCAAAGACAAAGAATCATATTCATTCTTGATTTTGCTGCTTAGCTCCAGCACATATCTATCGTGTTTGGACAGTTTTAAGCCTTTCATCAAAACACATTTTTAGTTTGGAGCAGCTAGTTTATATACATTTCGTTTTTCACTATCAAATGAATAAATTTATATATAATTACTGCGAGAGAGATCATATGGAACAAAAGATAATAGACCCGCATGAGCGGATATTTAATATAATCTTCTCAAAAGCCGATGAAATAACCTGGCAGAGCATCATATTCGACCTTGTAAAGACCGAGCAGATGGACCCATGGGACATTGATGTCAGCATTCTGACCCAGAAATACATCGAAATGCTGCGCACGCTTAAGGAGCATGATTTCAGGGTTTCAGGAAAGGTCGTGCTTGCAGCAGCCATACTTCTCAAGCTCAAATCCAACAAGCTTGTCGGTGATGATTTAAGCGAGCTTGATCGGCTGCTTATGGGCGTTGAGGAAGAGATGGAAGAGCTTGGATTTGAAGAAACAGGGCAGCGAGAGAAACTAGGCGAAATTCCTGCATTGATTCCCAGAACACCCCAGCCAAGGAAGAGAAAGGTTTCAATCTTTGACCTTGTTGACGCACTTGAACGGGCATTGGAAGTCAAGAAGAGAAGGCTGCTTCATTCAATTCCCCCAATGAATTTGGAGGCGCCGAAGAAAAAGAAAGACATAACAGAAATAATAAGGGAAGTATATGGGAGGATTAAGGCATTTTTTTACAGCGCTTTGCAGGGAAAATTGACATTTGCCAAGCTGCTGCCTTCTGAATCAAGGGACGACAAGGTCCATACTTTTATTCCGCTTCTTCACCTTGCGCAGCAGAACAAGATAGAGCTGGTGCAGGAAACTCCTTTTGGGGAGATTGAGGTTGTGCTGAAGAAGAAAGAGGGAAGCCCTCAGGCAGAATTGAAGCCTTCCCAGAATTGACCTCTATGATAAATATAAATATGGTAATTTTATACGGTTTTGTTCTAATAGCCCTGCTATTTTTTCTGTATTTTGAAAAAATTAAGAAGTTTTTTGTAAATGAGGCAAACTCAAATAATGAAAAATACCGAAAGATATGCCCAAAATGCGGCTCGACTGATGTTCAAACAGACTTTTCCAATCCTGTTGTTTGGGCATATGGGGCTAATACAAAGTACAAGTGCAGATCATGTGGCCATATTTCGGCATTATTTCCAGAAATTTCAAAATATGAAATTAAAAGTTATAAAAAAGAACTGAAAAAGAAGATTGGCGAAGGTGTAATAAATGCAAAAAAGGAGCTGGTGGACATATCAAGCGGTTTTAGCATTGGCTTATTTGAGATGATTTTTATAGCAATTGGGTACATTTTTGTGCCGCTGATGCTTTTTTTGCATGAAGGCAGCTCAAGCCAAAATTCTAACATTATTGTGGTGATAAGTTCTATATGGTATTTGATTCTCGGATACTTTATATTCAAAATCGGAAGAAGCGCCTATCAAAGAAAATAATTTAAGTTTGCCCGAAATCTATTTAAACACCGTCTTTTTCTGCAATACTGGTGGTTTTGTTGCTCAAAGAACATTTCAAGCTGATTTCCGGGACTGCAAACAGGCCTCTCGCAGAGGAAGTTGCCAAAATTCTGAAAGTCCCTCTGACTCCGGTGGATATCAAAAGATTCCATGACGGCGAGATTTACTGCAGGGTGCTTGAAAGCGTAAGAGGCGCTGATGTCTTTATAATACAGCCCACTTCCCCTGACGCGAACCTGCATCTTATGGAGCTTCTGATAATGGCAGATGCATTGAAGCGCTCATCCCCTCAAAGCATAACTGCAGTAATACCCTACTATGGATACTGCAGGCAGGACAAGAAGACAAAAGCCAGGGAGCCGATAACCGCAAAATTAATTGCAAATTTGCTTGAGGTTGCTGGCGTGAAAAGGGTTATATTTTTTGACCTCCATGTTGCCCAGGTGCAGGGATTTTTTGACATACCAAGCGACAACCTCGATGTAATCCCGGTTTTTGCGGATTATATTGCCAGAAAAAACCTGAAGGATGCTGTAATTGTAAGCCCTGATGCAGGCGGAGCGTCAAGGGCGAGGTCATATGCAAAAATACTAAATGCCCCGATAGCAATTGTTGACAAGAGAAGGCCTGAGGCAAATGTGGCTGCAGTTGAGAACGTGATTGGAAGCGTAAAGGGCAGGAATGCAATCATAATTGATGACATAATAGACACAGCAGGATCCATTACAGAGGCAGCAAACATATTGGTTAAATTCGGGGCAAAAGATGTTTATGTTTTTGCAACTCATGGGCTGCTGTCAAGCCCTGCAATCGAAAGAATCCAAAACTCAAAGATTAAGGAAGTGATAGTTACAAATACAATAAGCCTTCCTGAGGGAAAAAGGATAAGCAAGCTGAAAGTCGTGTCAATAGCCCCATTGCTTGCGGAAGACATCAAAAGAACGCACGAGGGCCTTCCTATGGGAATTGTTTATGAGGGGATGTATAGGAAACTGGAGAAAAAGATAAAATGACAGAAGAAAAGCAGAAAAAGGCGCAGGACATGTATATGGAGTTTCAGGCTCTCGACCAGCACATCAAGCAGCTGCAAAGCCAGCTTGAAATGATAACCAGGCAGCTTTTCGAGCTTAGGTCAACAGCAAGCGCGCTGGAAGAACTCAAGGCAGTCAAAGAGGGCAAAGAGATATTTGTGCCTTTAAGCTCAGGAATTTTTGCCAAGGCAGCCATAAAAGACACTTCGGAATTGCTTGTAAACGTAGGCGCAAATGTAGTGGTGCAGCAGGACATAGCTTATGCAAAAAAGCTTATCATGAGCCAGGTTGAGGAAGTAGGCAAAGTGCAGAAGCAGATGATTGAAAACCTGGAGAAGACGGCAAACAGGGCAGCCCATCTTGAAATGGAGCTGCAGAAGATAGTGGGGTAAGGATAAAATCAATTTAATATATTCTTTTTTATTCGACGATCCTCTATGCTAAACCGCTTCGCCAAAGAAAAATCTGACTTTCTAAGCAAGAAAGACAAAAGCAGGAAAGGTTCAATAGATAAAGGCATCATTAGGTTGGTGAGCCTGATAAACTCTAAAAATGATTATTATACTACCAGCAGCTGCGCAGGCCGAATAGTCTTGCTGGAGATGCACTCTTCCAAGAAATACGAGTGCCACTGGATTCTGGCAAAGCATGAAAAAGTGAAGTTCAATGAAATTTTCAATGCCTTAAAAAATCATAAATCCAAAAATGAAGTTTGGCTGAAGCAGCAGCCTGTGATTCTGCATGTTGCCTGCATGGATATTGAAGCGTCAAAAATGTTGCTTGAGTCTGCGCAAAAAGTTTTCAAAAGGTCCGGGATAATAAGCATAAAAGAAAACAAGGTCATGCTTGAAGTCATAGGAAGCGAGCATCTTGAAACATTAATCAAAAAAGGCAGGATAATGCCTGATGAAGAATACCTGAAAGAGCTGGTTAAACGCGCAAATTATAATTTTGGGGAGAATAGGAAGAAGATTGGTAAGTTTGAAAGATTATTGCAAAATATTCTTTAACTTAAAATAGAAAAACCGGAGCCGGAATTGGCTCGCACTCAGATAAAATTTTAGTCAATCTTGAAGAATCATTTGCCAATTCTCTCGCTTCTTCTGCCAATTCATAAGGCGAATTAAAGCCTATCTTAATTGAAGCCACATGTAGGTTTTGTAATCTTTTCTTTGGCTGGTTAGGCGCAACTAACACGATTACAATATCCCCTTGGTATTCTGTACCATTGGGCAGAGCGTGAGGCGACCAACTTTTTTCATATATCTTTTAAATAATCCAAATTAATCCCCAAATGTTAAGGAGTATTACATTATTTATAAAGATATATGTAAAAATAAGGTCAAGGGCAAAAATTTAAATAGAGGCGCACTATCATTATTCTTATGGCAAATGCATTTGACATTGTGGTTAATGAAGAACCATTAGGCAAAAAAAGATTTTCGTAGCTCATTGCTTAAACTTTGGGATAGCAAGGCAAGACAGTTGAAAAAGCCATGGAAAACATAAAGGATGCAATCAAGCTATACTTGGAAGAAAATCCCGAGGAGATGCCAAAAAGTGAAGGCCTGATGCCTCCAATGGCAACAAGAGTTTTTCTATGATTTTTTCTTAGGTTTATTATAAAATGCTAAATAAATTAAAAAGGGAGCTCAAACAGCATTCAAGCGCCAAGAAAGCCAAAATCTACGCCAGATTCTTCAAGACAGGGAAAGGCCAGTATGGTGAAGGCGATGTTTTTCTTGGTTTAACTGTTCCTGAGCAGAGGAGAATAGCGCAAAAATATGTTGATTTGGGCTTTGGCGGCATTAAACAACTGCTTCACAGCAAATATCACGAGCACAGATTGACCGGATTATTTATTTTAGTCTATAAATATCAGAAAGCCGATGATGCTGAAAAACAAAAAACAATAGATTTCTACCTAAGGCACAGGCACCGGGGCAATAACTGGGACCTGATTGACTGCATAGCGGACAAGCTGCTGGGGAAGCACATAATCGGCAAAGATAAGTCATTGCTGTATGAATTTGCAAAATCTGAAAGCCTGTGGGACAGGAGAATTGCAATAATAGCAACATTTGAATTCATCCGAAACGGTAAATTTGAAGACACGATAAAGATAAGTGAGATTTTGCTGAACGACAAGCATGACCTTATTCAGAAAGCGGTGGGGTGGATGCTGAGGGAAGCGGGGAAAAGAAATGGAAAAGTGCTGCTCAAGTTTCTTGACAGGCATCACCAAAAAATGCCAAGGACTATGCTGAGGTATGCGGTTGAAAGGCTGGATGAAAAGAAAAGAATGTTTTACCTGGGAAAATTCTAAATCAAAACATTTATATATAAGTTTACGTTAAATCGTATTTGTAAACAAAATGGCGCATCAATATGAAAATATAGCTGCAAGGGTTTCGGAATCAGTAGTGCATGACATAGACTATGTTGCGCAGGAGGAGAATACTGACAAGTCCAAGGTCATAAGGGAGCTTCTTTCGAATGCTATCAAGGAAAAGCTTTTGGAGCTTGCATTGACCAAGTATTCCAAAAGAAAAGTGTCATTGGGCAGGGCTGCAGAGCTGGCAAAAATGCCCCTCGCTGATTTCATGCTAAGGGCCGCAGAGAGAAGAATATCAATAAGCTATTCACTGGATTCTCTAGAAGATGATTTCAGGTCGGCTTTAAAGGCAAAATGATTGTCTCTGATTCTTCGCCAATAATTAATTTTGGCAGGCATGGAATGCTTGACATTCTAAGGAGATGCTTTAAGAAAGTGCTTATTTCAGATAGTGTATACAGGGAAGTAATGCAAAAAAAAGAAAGCCCCGAGTCAGTTGACTTGGAAAATGCCATTAAGTCAAAATGGATATCGGTTGAAAAAATGCGCGTTATGGAACAGCTTGGTACAAAGAACCTCGGGCAGGGTGAAAAAGAATCGATATCTTTGGCATCAAAGTATAAATTGATTTTGCTGATTGATGATGATTCTGCCAAGAAATATGCTGCTATCTTTGGAGTTGAAGCGCATGGAACCCTGTACGCGATTTATCTTGCGTATTCAAAGAAATCCATTGACAAGGCAGAAGCTGCCTCTTTATTAAACAGGATGATTGAAGCCGGATTTTACATTTCGCCTGAGGTTAAGTCAAGGTTTGTGGAATTATTGAATAAAAGATAAATATCAAACCCCAACCATCGCATCCGTAAGCCCTTTCCTGCTCTTTATCTCCTGCGCTACTTTTCCAACCAATTCTGTGGGCAGCCTCTCGAACGACTGATCAACAAGCGATGAAACGCCTCTTCCTTCTGTTGCAGATCTTAAATCAGAACTCCATCCAAGCATGTTCATGACAGGCAGCTTTCCTTTCACAAAAACCATTGACCCTTCCTGGTTCACGTCAAGCAATTGGCCCCTCATGCTGTTGACAAGCTTTGTCAATGATCCCATGTAGTCAAGCGGCGCTTCAATCAGCATGACCTGCATCGGCTCAAGCAGCAATGGATTAGCAGTCAGCATCGCCCCTCTTATACCTTCCCTTATTGCAGGATAAACCTGCGCAGGCCCCCTGTGGATCGCATCCTCATGCAAAGTCATGTCCATCAGGTTGACTTTAACTTTTGTGCACGGCTCCCTAACCAATGGTCCTTTTCTCATCACTTCCTCAAACATGTCCAAAATCATCTCAAGCACCTCTCCAAGGTGGACCTGCCCTCTTGTCTTGTCAACAAAAATATTTCCATTGTAAACATCCTTAACCTGGTCAGCTTCCTTGCTTTCCATGCCTGCTTCCATCAGCGCCTTCCTGAGCTCCAGATTCTTCTTTTTTATCCTGCCTTCAGAAACCTTAGCTTCCTTGATTGCATGATATACATTGTCGCTCAGCGGCTCAACGATAAAATAAAACTTGTTGTGCTTGTTCGGGGTTTTTCCCTCCACTTCCTGTGAAGTTTTAGTTATAGACTCCCTGAAAACGACGATTGGAGGCGATGTCTTAACTTCGACACCTTTCTCTGTTATTATCCTGTTTTCAATTATCTCAAGGTGAAGCTCACCCATGCCTGATATAAGATTTTCTCCAGTTTCCTCGTTTATCTCTATAACAATAGATGGGTCTTCCCTGCCTACTTTCCTCAGAACTTCAACCAGCTTTGGCAAGTCACTGGCCTTCCTGGGCTCGATTGCCTTGGTAATGACCGGCTCAAAAATGTGTTTCAGCTCCTCAAAAGCCTGCTCGGGCTCGGCAGTCACTGTCTCGCCTGCATTTCCTATCACGCCTGAAATAGCGCAGACATTGCCAGCAGGAATGTTATCTATAAGCTCGGGCTTTACTCCGTTATAAATGTAAAGATTCTGTATCCTCTGCCTCATGTTTGCATTGTTCAAAAATACCTCTGTTCCGCTTTGAAGAGTGCCTGAGAACAACCTTCCTGCAGAGATGTCCTTTCCTGACCTCGGGTCAACGACAATTCTTGTAATGACAAATGCAAGCTTTCCGTTTGGGTTGCATGTAACTAAGTCTTTTCCAAACTCGCTTTCCAAATCCCCGTGCCAAATCTTAGGTATTCTATATTGCTGGGCAGTCAAAGGGTCAGGATGGTGCTTGATTACCATGTCCAAAATGACTTCATGCAAAGGCGCGTTTGCCCATACCCACTCTTTTCTTTCCTCCTCGCCCATCTCATAAATCTTCAGTATGTCCTTGAAGCTTATGTTTTTTTTCTGCATGTACGCAAAAGACAATGCCCAATTCTCCCTTGCAGAACCGAATGCCACAGAGCCGTCCATTATGCTGACTTTCCATTTCTCTGCATATTCCTTTTCCGCAATATCCTCTATCAGCTTGTTGAATCCTGCAATGAGCTTGACAAACCTTTCCTGAATCTTTTCGGGCGTAAGGTGGAGCTCCTTGACCAGCCTGTCAACCTTGTTTATGAAGAGAACAGGCTTGACTCTTTCCCTCAATGCCTGCTTGACAACTGTCTCTGTCTGCGGCATTATTCCTTCGACTGCGCAGATTAATACAACAGTCCCGTCAATTGCCCTCATCGCCCTTGTGACATTGCCTCCAAAATCAACGTGGCCCGGAGTGTCAATGAGATTAATGAGATACTCATTTCCCTGAAAGTCATGGACCATTGAAACATTTGCAGCATCAACTGTCATCAGCCTTTCCTGCTCGTCCTTGTGCTGCCAGGTCTGCATGCCCTCTTCCAGGTCACCTGCATATTTTGATGCCATGTGGCCTGCTGCAGCGAGAAGATTGTCTGTGAATGCAGTTTTTCCGTGGTGAATATGTGCAGAAGTGCAGATGTTCCTGATGAACTTGGGATTTTTTGTAATCCTTGCAACCTTGTCAGCCATCCGCTCTGCCATTTGTTTATCCTCGTGAAATAATTCAGAATATTTAATTAATGGATTTTAATCCTGTTTTTAAATGTTTAGATTTAATTGATTGCTTGAATGATTATCGACAGCTATATAAAGAAGAAAAATATTTGTTTAAAATATCTCAAAATGGAAAATATTATTTTTGAGGGAAGGTTTAATGAATTGTTTCCCAAGATCTACAAGTATCTTCAGAAATACGTTAGAGTAAGGCATCCTGAATATAAAAGAGCCCCAATTCCAAAAGTTTTTGTTGTTTACAATCCTAAAATCAAAGAATTTGCTAGATGCGCTCTTGGAGAATTGGTTATCTATTTGCCTGCGTTATTGAGTAGGATTTTAGGGTCAAAGCAAATCCAAAATCAACTATTAGAAATTATGGATGAAAGGCATGCAAATCTGGTAAATCCGGGCTTGTTTTTTAAATTATTGGATTCAAGACCGCTGGCAGCAGAGATAGTAATTCACGAATATGAGCATATGTTAAATGAGTTCCATCCCGTGGAAGATATTATGCCTAAGAAGATTAGGCTTGCATCTAAGAGGACTTTTTTGGAAAGAAAAGCTCGGGATTACATCTCTAAAAGTGCCACTTTAAGCAGGTTTTTAGGGATATACAGGATTACTAATTCTCAATCGCGCATAATTGGATACAGGTTTAGCGTTAATGAAATAGCATCAAGGTTAAGCAGCATGGTTTATGATTTTTATTCTGGAAGAAATCCTGAAACTGATACAGCATTTGAAATAGAATTGAGCAAAATTCCAGACCATATTGAATATTTAAAGAGATCTATAAAGGAGCAGAAATCTATTGTGACAAAAGAAAATTACAAAACAATTAATCAAAGAATTCAGTATATGAAAGAAACAATTTGGTACTACAAGCAAATATTGAAGCTTGTTCCCTTAATGATAGAGGAAGCTAAATACATAGCTAAAGAAATAAAAAGAAAAGAAGGTTCCTAGAACACATGCTTCTCATGCACTGTAATGTAAGAATGCAGCTCATCTTTCCCAAACCAAAGCTTGATTTCATCTTCAGCTTCCTTTTTGCTTCCTGAAGCATGAATGACGTTTTTTCCGCCGAGCCCTTTCTTTGAAGCGTAAGCCATGCTCAAGTGCGCAAAGTCACCCCTTATTGTTCCTGGCGCAGCTTCATGAGGAGATGTCGAGCCAACAAGCTTCCTTACATTGTCAACAGCGTGCACGCCTTCAACAACGAATGCAACAACAGGGCCTTCTGTTATGAAGTCAACCAGCTCCTTAAAAAAAGGCTTTGACCTGTGGGCGCTGTAATGCTTCTCGGCAAACTTTTTATCTATCCATGCCATCTTCATGCCTATGAGCTTGAGTCCTGTGTTCTCAAATCTCTTGATTATCTCCCCTACTAAGCTTCTTTCCACTCCGTCCGGCTTTATTATCACTAAGCTTCTTTCAATCATTTTGTTGTTTATTATTCCTGCTGTGCCTCGGGCTTTTCCCTTTTGAACTTTTTGCTCCACCTGGTCTCAAGGAATTTCCTTCCAAGCTTTATGTGGTTCTTTTCGCATTTGGATGAGCAGAAGTATAAAACTTTTGCGTCTTTTTGGACGTAAATCTTGCCAGTCCCCCTTTCAATGCTGTTTCCGCAAAAAGTGCATTTTGCCATTTTGATTTATCAATTAGTCTCATTACAACATTAAAATTTATTATTTTATTTGTTCTGTATTCTTTATCGGATTATTTTTTGATGTTCAATCGTTAATGGGCTTTTCAAAGCTAAATCTAAAAGTGTTATCCGGAGCCCCTACCACCCTTATTCAGCTGCCCGGCCTCGAACTCCGTCTCTCTCAGCATTAAAATGTCGCCAATCTGGATTGGGCCCTTCACGTTCCTTCTCAATATCTTGTTTTTATCCCTGCCATCAGTTACCCTGCATCGGACTTGGATTGCCTCTCCCCTTGTGCCTGTCCTGCCTATTACCTCTTCCACTTTTGCAGGAGTTGCAAATGAGAAGTTAACGCTTCCCTTGGCTTGCTCTTCCTGCTGGAGCTGTCTTGGCCTTTTTTTGACCTGACCCCTATCACCAGCTATCTGTTTTTCTGGATTTTCGCCTGCCATCTTACTTTTTCATGGCCTCTGTTATCTCCTTTATCAATTGCTTTGCCTCGCCATGCTCCACTATTGCCACGCTTCCTGTCGGAACATCCAGGCCAGCTGCCGCTCCAAGGTCTTCCTTGCTCGGCACCTGCACGCATGGAATACCCTTTTCATCCGCCAGAAGTGGCATGTGCATGGTGATTTCAGGAGGGCTCACATCCTTTGCGATGACAACAAGCTCAGCCTTTCCCTTTTCAATCAGCTTGGTAGCCTCATTTGTGCCTTTCCTAATCTTTCCTGTTGCTTTTGCTACCTCAACAGCCTCATAGACCTTGTCAACCAATTCCTTTGGCGCTTCAAAAACCATTTTAATCATCTCCAAAAAAAATTTCATTTCAAAAATGAAATTTTTTCTTATATTTTACTTATGAAAATTTTTGATTCTCAGAGAATCAAAAATTTTAGTGAGAATTGCTTACCTCACTCGGCCAACAACATTATTGGCTTCATCAATCATAGGTATCCTAATGGAATAAAACTCTATTTAAATAGGTTTCGAAAAAATGAAAATGTCGGACTAAATTCTTTTTACCTTTATTGGCCAGCCATAATATTTTTCATGCCATTTTGAATATTTAGTAAGATTAAGGAAGGGCGCATCTTTCAGCGATAGCGGTATCTCTCCAGCCATAGCTATGACTTCAAGTGTGTCTATTGGGACAATCAAATCAACTTTTCTTTGGTCAAGATCGTGCAATGCCCTGCATCTGTGGCAAAAATCTATTAGCTGAACAAATTCAAGACCATCTAGCTCATACCACCCGGCAAAATGAGGTTCCCCCTCCCTTTGTCTCTCATTTAATTGTTCTAAAATCCGGTTTATTCCATAAGTTTTGTATTCTTCAACTTTATCCCTTGATAATACTTTTTCTACTATTCGGACTTCTTCTAGATTCAAAGAATGTATTAATGTCATTGGCTTAAGGAATGTATATTAATTTAAAAAGATAGTTGTGCAAATGCTTTATTTCTTTAGAATAAGAATCGGCTTGTTCGAAAGCACAGTATACAAATAAGGAACCAATTCAGGCTTATATTTTGAAAAATACCTAAATGCTTCGGCTGGTGGCGATACTGAATATGTTTGATCACTTCTGATTCCTGAATACCAATCCCAGTAACTTTCTTCCAGGTAGCCTAAAGCTCTTGAGATGGACCCAGGAAACATTTTTTCAAAATATGGGCTGTTTTCCATCACCCATTGCACATCTCCTTTTTTCTTGCTAAGCTGTGAGAAATATTTATCATGTAATTTTATAAGGATTGAATTTGTAAGATTTACGTGAGGGTGCATTGGTCCCAAATTCCTATCCATCCAATTAACATATTCAAATGAATTGCCCTCATAAAAACTAACATCCCTGCATTCGCCTGGAGAAAAACCTGGAGATGAACTGACGAGTTGATTAAAAAAATCTACAATTCCCCTCTCTGCCATGGAAATCATTTTTTGCTTCCTTTCTTGAATTTCTGCTCCATAAATTTTGAAATTGGCAGCGTTTGAATCAGCGGCATCAACTAGTAACATAATTTCTTTAACTCTGCCTGTATCATTAATGACTTCATCACATTCTTTAAAAGACTTAAAACCTAAATCATATCTTTTCATTATTTCATCCAGTCCAGCAAGCAAGTTTGGATGATAGCAGCCGTCACGCAGTTCCCATTCTGCTGGCCAGATTAAATTCCGCTCATAATCGATAGAATTATACTCTTTTTCCTGTATTGTTAGTTCAAGTTTGCTGCAACCGGGATTCTCATTTCTCTCTACTCTTACCGTATCAAGCTCTACTTCAATTTCTTTAAGTAGTGAATCAAGTTCAGGACTCTTCGGTTGCGGCTGGTAAAAACGATTGAAATTTGCAAGATAGCGCTCTTCATTGTTTGATTTGGTAGAATGATTTTTTGGCGCTGAATCTCTTGGTTCGCTGTTTGCCTGTTTAACAGTATGGGGTAAATATGTTATAATCTCAGGATCCTTAATTCTCTCTGCAAGAAAAAGTGAGGAAGCAAGAAGGCCAATGTATAATATTCTTCTCATTTTTGCTGATAATAGGCATAACCATATAAATTTAAGCAAAAAAATAACAGGGAAAAAATACATTTATAAACTTCTTATTTTTATTTTATTAAATGACTACCAACTGGCTTCAGCCAATCCTTGTACCTTCTGCAATCACTTACATTATCTCTTTTGCTGCCCTATTTGTCGGCTCAATCACAGACTTAAAGACAAGAGAAGTTCCTGACTGGATTAATTACGGCCTTGTCGCCTCCGGGCTCGGGCTTAACCTCCTGTTTTCAGCGGTATATTCAAACTCAGACTTTATTATAAACAGCATAGCAGGGCTGGCCATTTTCTATGGGGTCGCGTACATAATGTTTTATACAGGCCAATGGGGTGGCGGAGATTCAAAGATGCTCATGGGCTTAGGGGCAGTGATTGGTTTGGATGTCAGCTTTAAATCTCAGCAGTTTCTGGCCGCGTTCTTAATCAATGCTTTGCTTGCAGGCGCTGCTTATGGAATGCTGTGGAGCCTGTTCCTTGGCCTGAAGAACAGAAAGAATTTCCTAAAGGAATTCGGAAAAGCGCTGAAGCAGAAGAATATGATGCTCTCAAAGAAAATTCTGCTCGTGCTGGCCGCAATTGTTATTATTGCATCATTTTTCATCGAAGACTATTCCATCAGAGCTGCGCTTATGCTCATTGCATTAGCCTCAGCCTTGTCATTTTACCTTTGGATTTCAATCCGGGCAATAGAAAAATCGTCTATGTTCAAGCTTGTAGAGCCATCCAAGCTTACTGAGGGAGACTGGATTGTGAATGATATCTATGTCGGAAAGGAATACATTTGCGGTCCAAAAGACCTGGGAATACAAAAAAGCCAGATTAGGAAACTATTGCATTACTATAAGCGCGGCAAAGTGAGAAAGATTTTAATAAAAGAAGGAATTCCTTTTGTGCCGAGCTTTTTCATTGCTTTTATTGCAACCTGGATTTTTGGCAGCGCTTTAATATGGCTGATCTGAAATTGGACTCTCAGGGGATATTCAGGTTCCCTGAAAGATTGTATTGGGTACACCTTACGATGGAGCGGCATGAAATTTGCCGGTGTAGGGGTTAGAGCAGTTAAGCCGGTTAGCGAAGCCACGCTAAAGCTAATCGGCCACTATGGCCGCGTCTTAGCAAGCTACTACCATAATAACCAATCTGAAGAAAATTCAAGGCAGCCTTCTCATCTGCCTTGAGAAATATTCCTCTTCCTCATCTGACAAAACTGCCTGCCTTGGTGCCTGCACTCTTGGCTTTTTCTCCTCTCTTTCAAAAGCACCTATATTTTTTGTCTGCTCCTTTAGTTTAAGCTCTACTGTGGACAGCTCCTCTTCAGTGAGCTGCTTGGGCTGCCATTGCAGGTTTACCCCGTCATTCTCTTTTCTGGGGATCACATTTATTGTAAAATGGGCCACTGTCTGGCCCGCAGGTATTCCGTTGGCAACGAATATGTTCGTGCCGTGGGCGCCAAGCGACTCAAATATCGCAGTGGAGATTCTGTTTGAAACCTGAAATAACTTCCCTATTTCAGCGTCAGGGACCTGCTCAAGTATTGGGTAATGGGCTTTTGGGATCACAAAGCAATGCCCCGGATTAGCGCCATTGACGTCCAGTACAGCCATAACAGCATCGTCTTCGTAAATTTTCTTTGAGGGTATCTGGTTAGCTACAATGCTGCACACGATGCACTGCGTCGGCTTTGTCATTATTTCACTCCCAATATCCTCGAGATGTCATCAAGATTGAGTCCGTCTCTGGATTTTTTTGAAGTTTCTTTCCTCGGCTTGGACTGATTGGGCGTGGGAAATTCTTCCCCTTGGGGTGGCCGTGAAATCTGCGGCACTGGCAATTCCTGCTTTTCCTCTTTTTTTTCAGCAGCTCCCCCAAGCGCGGCAATCAGCTTGTTCCCGACCGCTTCGATCTCATTTGTCTCCATTGCATTCTGGGGGATTGCAAAATTAATCCCATCTTTTTCCTTTCTGGGGATTATGTGCACCATAAAGTGCTGCGCCCTCTGCCCTGCTGCAACCCCATTTGCAACAATAATATTGGTGCCTTGCGCATCAATGCTCCTTAACATAGAATTTGACAATGATTTTGCTGCCATGAATATGCGTGATATTTCATTGTCCGGAACCTGGGGCATTATGGAATAGTGCTCCTTTGTCAAAAGAAGTATGTGGCCGGGATTTGCCGGATTGATGTCCAGGATTGCAACTGCCCGCTCATCCTCATAAACTTTCCTTGCCTGAATCTTGCCTGCTATAATCTGGCAGAAAATGCACTGCTTCTTCTGGAATTCCTTAAGCTCTTCCGGGCTCATCTGGCTGATTTTTTCCTGAAGCGCTTTCAGCTGCTCCTGGCTCAGGTTTTGCTCTGGCATTTTGGCTCAACTATTCTGGTTGGTTTATTTAAACTTATTGAAAATGGAAAAAAAGTTTAGTTGCACAAAGGCTGGCTGCTTGGTACTGTTACTGTGACATAACTACCGCTTCCTTCCAGAAAAACAGATATCATGTCATTTTTTGGCGCAAGGCATAAGTAATGTGGGGCTGAAATTCTTAGCTTGCCTGCATAGAACGATCTCTTGACCTGGCCGTCTTTTACCAAGAAAATGTTGCTGCTGCCGCTCCTTATGGAGTCTCTTATCAAGGGGATGCCAGTGAATTGGCTTGCATCAACCCCTGCATCAAGGTCAAACAAATATAATTTATCAATGCTGCAGGGGGCCTTAAAATCCCTCTTCTCCCGGCTGCCGTACCTCAATTCTACTCCAAGGTTTCTGGCTTCAATTTCAAACTGCGCCAGCTCGGTTTTGCACGCCTTGTCCCTTACAGAATTAATTGAATTGTAGCCGATCCCCAATACAAGGAGTGCAAGCAGCAGCGCAAGCACATATTTGAATATTTCAAAAATGGCCTGGGATTTTTTATATCTCAGCATGTCTAAAATCGCTTTCCATTGCTGCTTATTTAAATCTTGCTAATTAATAAATGATAAATAGATATAAATAAATATAAATAGAATGCGGCAAACCTGAATCAGGAAAAATGGCACAGATATCTTTGGACTTGACAAAAACAGTTGAAGAGAACGCGGCAGTTTATTTTGAGAAAGCAAAAAAGATTAAGAAGAAGATAGAAGGCGCCAAAAATGCCTTGAGCGAAAGCATGAAAAAATTAAGTGAACTGGAATTAAAGAAAGGCAGGGGGCTGCTTAAGGAGTCAAAAGAGCTCAGGTTTAGGGAAAGGAAACAGGAGTGGTATGAAAAATTCAGGTGGTTCTTTAGCTCAGAGGGATTTCTTGTCATAGGGGGGAGGGATGCAACTTCCAACGAGATAGTTGTCAAGAAGCATACTGAAGCAAACGACCTTGTTTTTCATACTGATTTGGCAGGCTCTCCTTTTTTTGTTGTAAAAAGCGAAGGCAGGCAGATAGGAGAAAAGGCAAAGGAGGAAGCTGCTGATGCAACATGCACATTCAGCAAAGTGTGGAAGCTTGGGCTGCAGACAACCTCTGTTTTTTATGTCAATCCCGGGCAGGTAAGCAAGAAGACAAAATCAGGGGAGTACATGGGAAAGGGGGCTTTCATGATCTATGGGAAAACAAACTACATCAACAACAAGATTAACTTAGCAGTCGGAATGAATAAAAAAAGCCAGCTAATGGCGGGGCCGATTGATGCTGTCAAGGCTCATTGTGAAAAACACGTTGTTCTGCTCCAGGGCAGCGAGAAGGCCAGCAAAATTGCAAAGTATGTCCAGCACCAGGTAGGCGGCACAATTGATGAGATAATAAGAGCGCTGCCGAGCGGGGGGTTTAGGGTGAAGAAGGATTAATTCAAAAATAAAATGGCAGGCGAAAAATAAGGGAATAAAAAAGTTGAGATTGGATGTTCCTAAGCATAATATAAAATTAATAAAATATTATATAGATGCTGGGTTTAATCCTGCTAAAAAAGCAATCTTGAAATTAATGCCGTCAATCCTTATGGAAAAGCGACTAAAATAATCTTAAATAAAATGCTCATCCCAATCCAGCCAGAAACAAAGTTCCAATGCAGTGCCTGCGGAAGCTGCTGCAGCCATATAAGGGGAATTATTCCGAAGGTAGATGCTGAATTCATGAAAGAGTACGCATTCGGAAAGCTACCGGTAGTCCAGCTCGCCCCTTTCGAGCAGATGACATTTCCATTGTGGGACTGGGAGGCAAAAAGATTCATGCAGTGGCAGAAAGAAGTCAATATAGACGCAAACATAAAGCCGCTGAGGGCAATTTACGATTTAAAATCAAACAAGGCCATAATTCTTACTTATTTCATGGACAGCAAGACTGATGCCTGCCATTTTTTAAAGGATAATAAATGCTCGATTTATCATACAAAAAGAGCCTATGTCTGCAGGCTGTTTCCTTTCAACCGGAGCCCGTTCATTAAAACCGGAATTGAAAATGTAAAGGAAGGAATGTTTGGGAACTGCGGGGCAATGGAAAAGATAATTCCCGCATTGCCTGAAGGCTTCAGCAATATGGTAAGATTTTTAAATGAGGCGTTTCCTGACGGCTCTTTCCTCAACGCAGTGCAGAATGACATAGTCATAGAGTGGGCGAACAGGACGATAATTGACCTGATGAGGAAAAAGATTATAAAGCCCGCAATAAATTACCCCTATAATTTTTTGCTGAAGCGGATTGAAAGCAGCGAAAAGGTCGATTTCACCGATTTTTTGGTTGAAAGCGGCCATTTAACACTTAAGGAAAAGGAAGATTTAATAAGATGTTTCGACAATAATGCACAAGCACAGGAAAAAGTGAAGCAATATTTATAAAAAAAATTCAAAATTTCAGATTTTGAATTTTTTTCTTTCAAGATGATTTCATCACAGGAGATGCGCAGTCTCGAACTGCAAAGCCAAATTCCGCGCAGCACTCTTATGGAGAATGCAGGCAGGGCTGTTTATCAGGCAGTAAAAGAGAAGGTAGGGCTGAATGACAAGAAAGTTCTGGTAGTTTGCTACCATGGCAATAATGGCGGTGACGGATTTGTTGCAGCAAGGCACCTAAGCGGCGATGCTGAAACAGATATTCTATTTATCGGCGATGAGAATAAATTAAAAAAAGAAGCCCTGGCAAATTTCAGGAAGATCGAGCATAACGAAAGAATCCAGTTTCTTGTCGATGACGAAGTTGATTTCGATGAGTACGATGTAATAGTTGATGCCATTCTTGGAATAGGAATCCATGGAAGGCTGAACAGGGAGATTTCCGCCGTGATCGATGACATTAACAAGTCAAAGGCGTTCAAGGTTTCTGTTGATATTCCGACAGGGCTGGATCCTGATACAGGAGAAGCTGTTGATAAGTTTGTGAACGCTGATTTGATTGTGACATTCCACGATATGAAACCAGGGCTTGAAAACTTCAGGGACAGGACTGTTGTAGCAGATGTCGGATTGCCAAAATAATTTCAGGATTCAAAGTGATAAATTTGAATAAAAAAATATACGGTATGCTTGTAGGGCCTGTTTTGGCAGGTATCGCATTTCTGGCTCTTGATAAAATTCCATCAGGAAGGTATAGGCAGCAATTGCCGCCAGGAAATGGGTATGCTGAATATTTCAAAATTGAAGGCAAAAAAGACATTGCCGGAAACATCAAAGATATGCTCAGAGGAGAAGCAGTAACTCTTTACATCCCAAGACCAAAGCCGCTAATAGATATCCTAAGCGATAATCTGCTTGCAGTTGACAGGCAGAATACGAGGAATCATCACTTAAATGAGCATTATGCTGCAGTCAGGGACAATAATTTTGAACTGGCAGAATATCTTAGAAATTTTTACGGCTTAACGAATGAAGAGCTTATTGCAAATTTAGACAGAGTAAGATATCACAGGAAGGAATATTCCAGGCTGATGAATAATTTTCTTTCTCACTACAGGCCGGATGACGCCCTACATTGGCTAAGAGAGATTAATGAAAATGGTGATTCTTCGGATCCAAATATAGGCACATTAGTCTTTGCAATTAAGAATGGAATGGCCCAAGGCAACTACACTTCTAATCCGATTGGTCTTGCATCATTAAAAATTGGAGAAGGCAATTTATCCGAAGGAATTTATGACGAAATTGTCAATCAAGTTCAAGAAATTTCTACGAGCGATGCGATTCAAACGGGAATTATAAGCCAGGGGGTAAAACTTCTTCAGGAAAGAGGAAAATATGAAGATTTAGCTGGAAATAAGAATCTTAATGACGCAATTTTACGCAGATTTGAGGATTTTGTATATTATCTTGAGCATAACAAGCATCCAATTGACTGGGTAGATTATGAAAGTATAGCCGAGCTTTGGGACATAAGCCCAGAAGTCGAGAGATTAAGGCCGGGATCATTAGATTATCTGATAGCGCTAACCCTTAGTCTAAATTCGAGATGGGACCCTTCCTATGTGGATGCGTGGGGAGACAAAAACCATGAGTCTCCGCCGGTTTTTCTGTTTAAAAAATTTTATCCTGATAAAATCGACAAATTACTGCCGCTTTCACAAAAACTTTTTAAGCAAAAATGACATCATTTTTCAAATGAAATTCATAACAAGAAAAGATATTAAGATCCCAAAGAGAAATCCGGAAAGCCACAAGGGCCAGAATGGATTAGTCTTAGCTGTCGGCGGCTCAGAGTAGGGATAAGTTTTATAAAGTATAGGATTATTAATACTACATGAAGCAAAATGCAGGAAATAAAACAAGTTCTAAGGAAATATGAATATGTTATTAAAGTTGACGGCAAAGAAGTTTGGAGAGGCCTGAATCCAAAAGATAAATATTGGGAAGTAAAAGAAAAAAATCCCAACAAGGAAGTAGGAATAGCATGGCACAGCCAAGACGATGTTCTGATATGCTAAGATGAAGATTCCTTATTTACAGCAAAAAAGCAGTATTTTCGGAACAATATCAAGGCCGCTTGTTACAATAAAGGTGTACTCTAAAACAAAAAATATGTGGGTACCAGTTTATGATGCGCTTGCAGATACGGGCGCAGATTTGACATTGCTACCGAGATACTTAGGAGAGATGGTTGTTGATGATATAACAAAAGGAGATTATATAAAAATTAAAGGAATAGCGGCAAGCACGGTTATAACTGGATTTATTCATAAAGTTAGATTGGAAGTTTTTCATAAGGAAATTAATGCAAGCTTGATAATTGCTGACACAGATGATGTGCGGCCTGTTCTTGGAAGGCTTGACGGATTGGACTTGTTTAGTGTAACATTTGACAAAGGTAAACATGTTATAGTTGAAAGTATTTCCGAATGAAATACATAACAAAAAAAGACATTAAGCTGCCAAAAAGAAGTTCAGAAAGCCATAAAGGCCAGAATGGCTTAGTCCTTGCTGTCGGCGGCTCAGAAGATTATGTTGGCGCCATAACATTAGCCGGACTTGCTGCCTTAAGAAGCGGCTGCGATTTAGTAAAAATAATTGCGCCTGAAAAAGTTGCCTGGGCTGTTAATTCTTATTCTCCTGACCTGATGACGGTTAAGTTAAAGGGGGATTTTTTTAATTTGAATCATCTTAAGATTATTAAAGAGTCAATGAAAAAATTTGATGTATTGCTGATTGGAAACGGAATTGGTTTAGATCCTGAAACAAAAAATTTCTGCAGAAAAGCAATAAAAGAAATAAAAAAGCCCAAAGTCATTGACGCTGACGCAATAAAATCAATATCTATGTACGATGCTAAAAATTCTATAATAACGCCGCATTCAAAAGAGCTTGAGCATTTTCTCATTAACTCAAAAATACATAAATCAATGATAAAAAAACTCAATGACGAAAATAACATTATAAAAAAATCAAAAATAATAAAAAAAATAACTCAAAAATTCCTTGATAAAAATAACATTATATTATTAAAGGGAAAAATTGATGCTGTCATTTCAAAAAATAAGATTTTCTATAACAAAACAGGAAATGCTGGCATGACTAAGGGAGGAACGGGCGATGTTCTTGCTGGATTGTGCGCGGGATTTCTTGCGCAGGACAAAAATATTGTGCAAAGCACCATTAATGCGGCTTATTTCAATGGCTTAATTGGCGACATTCTGCTGAAGAAGAAAAAAGGATTTGCATATCTGGCCAGCGATATGGTTGATGAGATAAAGAAAATAAATGGCTGATAAGGCAGCATGGACGAAGAAAAACACTTTAAAAAGCTGAATGAATATTTTGCAAAATCCGAATTTGCATATGATTTTATCCTGTGGGGTGCCAAGCATTTTGGTTTCTACCCGAAAAACAGGAAAGTCTCGGAAAAGGAAGCTCAAATGCTGATGCAGGACAAGATTGGCGAAAAGCTAAGGCTCTTAGGATCGAATAACGTGCTTGACGCGGGCTGCGGCCAGGGCGTTGTCTCGGCATATTTGGCAAAAAAATACGGCTGCAGGATAACAGGAATAACAAAGGTTCCGTTTGAAATTCCAAAAGCAAATCAGCTTGCGGCAAATATGGGTGTCGGCAGCAAGACAAAGTATTATCTGATGGATTACTCCAAAACTTCATTCAAAGATAGCGCTTTTGACAGGATATACACTATTGAAACATTATGCCACTCAACCAGTCTTGAAAGGACTCTGCGCGAGTTTTTCAGGGTTTTGGGGAAAGGCGGCAGGATTGCAATGTTCGAGTACAACATAGCGGAAAATGACAAGCTAACAGGTTATGAAATTTGGATAATAAATAAAGTGATTGAATCAACTGCCTCTCCAAGCCTTCGGAAATTCGCCCCCGGAAAATTCGAGATGCTGATTAAAAAGTCCGGCTTTAAAAACATCAAGGCAGAGGATATAACCGAAAACTTTGAGCCGTCGTTAAACAGGCTAAGGAAATTCTCTCAATTTCCATATTTCTTCGTCAGGCTTTTCAGGCTCCAGAAATATGCCCCAAACCTGGCCATTGCCGTTGAATTCCATAAGCTGGTTAAAAAAGGCCTCATAAAGTATTTCATATTTACGGCTGAGAAATGAGTCATTCCTGGACGTATTCTGTCCCAAGGGCCATGCAAAGCTCTGCCTTTTTCAGCTCTTTGCCGATATATGCAATATGGTCTGGAACAGTAAACCATTTCTTGTTATTTTCTTCATCAAACTTGAACATGGCAACATAGATGTCTTGTGCTCTGGTGCCCCTGAATTCCTTCAGGATCGTGTGCTTATAATCACAGACCGCAACGCCGATCTCATGAGTGTCCCAGTATATCCTTATCAAGGTGTAGCAGCCGTTGTCATTCCTGTGGTCTTTATAATCATCATACGGCTTTGCCCTTATGATCTCAAAATCATCTGCAATTTTCTTGTCCTTGACCCATGCTGGCTTGTCGATTGGCATTTTTAAGATGATGAATTCTAATTTATTTAAAATATTTTTGGTTTCGCTCACGTTTTTCTACTTTTTTTAAGCAAGCAATTCCAATCCTTCCCTGTACTCTGAAATCGTTTCGCTTGATTTTATTCCGGCTTTTGCGGCTTCCTGCATCATCTCGGCTACAGTTATCCCGACTTCTTCAGCCGCTTTGTCTATAGAGCATCTTCCAGTCCTGTAAATTTCCAGAAATTTCTGTATCAAGAACTGCTTCCTTCCCAGAATTACCAGCTCTTTAAGCGCCTTTGTTTTGTCTACTCTTTCTTCCCTGGCTGTATCCTCGACCATTTTAATAATTTCCTCCTCCAGACGCGCGCCTAAAAATAATATTTCGCTCATTTTAAGTCCTCGATTTTCTTATCTGAAGCCAGCCTACCAACAAGCAAGGCATCTGGAAGCATCTTTTCTTTTCCTTTTTCTGCTTCATTAAACATAAAAAGCAAACATTTATATACTATTATTTGAAATATTCTAAAAATTATGTTTAAAAATATATTTAATAATATTAAAAATACTATTATTTGGAAAAAATCCTCAATTGGATGAAAAAAATTTCAATAAAATGAAAAAATGGTGGTTATTAACTAATGCGGCTTTTCTTCCCTGCAGGTTGTCTGTAGCCACTATCCTGTTTTTTTCTTTAATCACTGCTGCGATAGTTGAAGCCTCGCCGCCGCCCATGTTGAAATCTGCCATAAGCTTGCTTTTTAATTTGACATCGCTCTTGATAATAGAGATTTTCTTATCTGAAGCCAGCCTACCAACAAGCAAGGCATCTGGAAGCATCTTTTCTTTTCCTTTTTCTGCTTCATTAAACACATCTTCAGTAATAATGATGTTGTTGAGGCTAGTCAGCGTCTCAAGCACTGTTGCTTTTGCTAAAAGCACTATACTGCAGGTATCCATGATCATATTCATTAAATGATATTAAATATTGTTAAATATATAAATCTTTCTATTACTTTCCCAAAAAAGCAAACATTTATATACTATTATTTGAAATATTCTAAAAATTATGTTTAAAAATATATTTAATAATATTAAAAATACTATTATTTGGAAAAAATCCTCAATTGGATGAAAAAAATTTCAATAAAATGAAAAAATGGT
>JACOUX010000016.1 GCA_016177615.1 Candidatus Woesearchaeota archaeon
AATGCATTTATAGAAAGGATCAACAAGGAAATCAAGAGAAGAGTGAGGTGGTTCGGAACATTCCAAGCCTTAGAGAGTGCTAAGGCTTTCTTTGGGTTGTGGTTTTACCACCACAACACACAGTACTTGACTTAGCCCTTCTTCAGCTTGTCAAATATTGCCATAATTTTTGGCATCACTTCCAAACCCTTTAAAGTTCCTAATGAGCCTTTGGAACAGTCATACTCATTAAATTTCTCGACATTGTCTGGCTTTATGCTGCCGCCTGCAATTAATATCGGCACAGGGTCTGCTGAATGCGCCTTATTGATGCAGGGAGTGGAATGATCAGCTGTCACCAGAATCAAAACATTTTTTAAATCAATTTTCCTCAGCAAAGGGCCAAAATAACATCTGTCAATATCTTCGATTGATTTTTTCTTGCCATCAAAATCGCCGTCATGCGCAAATAAGTCAGGCCCCTTGAGGTGAATGTACAGGCATTCATATTTTTTCATTGCTGAAATTGTTTTGTTCACCCTTTCCGGATAATCATTTTTCGTGTACGCCGGCAAGCTTAGTTTGATTGAATCCATACCGCACAGCTTCCCGATTCCGATTTCAAGAGGCATATCAGCAAGAATTGCCCATTTTTTCCCGTATTTTTTTGATATGCTGTGCAGTTTAGGCAGCTCATTGCCTGGATCCCTTGAAAGGATGATATTTCCCTTCAGTTTGCCTTCTTTTTCCCTTTTTTTGTTTATTGGATGGCTGTCCAGGATTTCGTATGACTTTTTTGTGAATTCATTGAGCAGCTCTGCGCTTAGCTCTGCGCCTTTTTCCAAAGGCTTGGATTCCATAACAATTTTTGGAAACTCCCTAAGAGCTTCTGCAATGCCGTGCCTCATCCGGTAGGCTGGATCCGTATTCGAGATATTTGCTGAAAGTTTTTGCTTTGCTTTGAATATCAAAACTGCCCTGTGGGCCAGGCTTGGCTTGAACACAAATTTTCCTTTGCTTAACCTCACTTTTTTGTTTATCGCTTTTGCGAACCCTTCAGCCTCTTTGCTTGTAAGGTTTCTGCCAACCCTCCTGTCTATTATGTTGTTTCCCTCTGCTGAAGCGAAATTTGACCTTAAACCCAGCATTCCTTTCTTAAAATCAATGCCTGTCCCTACTGCCTCCAGAGGTCCCCTGCCACCATGCGAATCTGGGTGGTAGCCAAGCAATGAAAGCACGGCAGAATTTGATTCCGGAGCGATTCCTGGTGTTACATAAACAATTCCGTTAATGCCATTTTTGGCCAAAAAATTCAAGCTTTTTAGCTTCTCATTTTCAAGCGGCGTCTTTTCAAACTTTCCGCTTCTTACATCCCCGCATCCATCTATTACTATAAACAGAAGGTTTTTTTTCATTTTGTTATCTTAATCTCGTCTCCTATCTTCACATTATATCTCTTTCTAAAAGAGCCCTGATTCAGCGCAATTTCCATTCTTCCATAGTCGTCTTTGAATATAAGGGGCTTTCCTTTTTCCACATCTCCAAAAGTCATGCAATATGGCATTTTGATTTTAATTTTCTTCAGTGCGACATTTACGGATTTACCAAGCTTCACATCAAACTTGCCCCACACATTGTGCATGATATTGAGGTGCAGCGAGCCGAACTTATTAATTGATATTATTTTTGCATGATCATAAGGCGCTTTAGTCAAATGCTTTGGATTCAGCTCTTTGCCAAACTCCTCAATTTTAACGCCTTTTGACAGATAAGCTGCTACTGGAGTGAAAATATCCCTTCCATGAAACACTGGAGATACTGGCTTCCTCATAAACTTTTCATTAGTTATTTGAACAGCTTTTTTAATGCCGCCGAGAAACCTTGTTGCAGGAATCAAGACACCATTGTCAGGCCCGATTAAGTAGTCACCTCTTCCTGCCTGGATTATGATCGGCTTTCTTTTTGTCCCGACTCCTGGATCAACAACGCATACATGAAAGCCAATAGGCATGTAATTTACTGTTTCCATTGTCCTCGCTGCATAAAACAAGTCAAAATCAGGCAGTCCGTGCATCAAATGGATTACTTTAGCATACGGATTTATCCCAAAAGCCACTGCTTCCATGATTCCAACTCCCTGGCTTTGGACTCCAAAGTCGCTGGTTAGGGTGATTAATGGCGCTTTCATAATAGAATATGTTTTTATTATTTTATTTAAAGGTTTTGAAATGATGGTAAAAAATTGCCCATCTCCAAATCCACTAACTTACAGTCACGGCGGATACAGATGGGGCAAAAGAAAAAACTTAATGACTTGATGTCAAAATAATTTTCCCAAACCTCGCCTTTTTCCCTAATTCTTCCTCAATCTTCAGCAGCCTGTTGTATTTGGCTGTTCTCTCACCTCTTGCAGGAGCACCAAACTTGCTTTGTCCTGCTCCAAGCCCTACAACCAAGTCTGCTATAAATGCATCCTCTGTCTCTCCGCTTCTGTGGCTTACGATGACATTCCACTTGTTTTTGAAAGAAATATTTGCCGCATCAATTGATTCAGTGACAGTTCCAATCTGGTTCACTTTTAACAATAAAGCGTTGCATGACTTTTCTCCCAATGCTCTTTTAATCCTCATTATATTGGTTACAAGCAAATCGTCTCCTATAATCTGGATTTTATTTCCCAATTCATTGTTAAAAAATTTCCATCCCGCCCAATCATCCTGGGAGAAGCCATCTTCAATTGATATTATGGGAAACTTTTTGCTCAGAGTTTTGTAAAAATCTATCAATTCACCAGAACTGTATTTTTTATTTTGTATCTTATAAATTTCATTTTTGCCATCATAGAATTCGGAAGCAGCGCAGTCAAGAGCCAGCTTTATTTTTCCGGAATAGCCGCTTTCCTTGACGGCTTCCAGCATAATCTCAAGCCTGTCTTCGACATTTCCAATCTGCGGTGCAAACCCGCCCTCATCACCCAATAGAATTGCCTTTGCGCCGTATTTTTTCTTCAGGATGTTTTTTAGTGAATGATATGTTTCAGCCCCGGCCCTTAATGAATCGCTGAAATTGCTGAAATTAACCGGCATCAGCATATGCTCCTGGATGTCATGCCCAACTCCTGCATGCCTCCCGCTGTTGATTATATTCATCTGCGGCACCGGCAGCAATAATTTTCTTGAACTTGATATTTTTTGTAGGTGTTCATACAATCTCAAATTGCTGCATTTGGCTCCTGCCCTGCACACTGCCATAGAAACTGCAAGAATCGCATTTGCCCCAAGCTTGGATTTATTTTCTGTTCCATCCAGCTCAATTAAAATGTTATCTGATTCTCTTTGATTTCTGCAGTCTTTCCCAATCAATTTTTTTGCTATAATATTAGTTACATTATTGACTGCTTTCATGACGCCTTTTCCATTATATCTCCCTTTATTATTATCCCTAAGCTCCAACGCCTCATGCACGCCTGTGGACGCGCCGCTTGGAACCATAGAATTAACACAATAATCTTTTGTCTTCAGGAACACTTCAACAGTCGGATTGCCTCTCGAATCAAGAACTTCAATGGCTTTGATGCTTTTTATCTTAAAATCCACATTCACACCTTCTCAGCAGATATTGCAAAGGCGCTTATTTAAATATTTCGCTATCCCCTATCCCCATCACAAGCTTTAAATAAATTGATGCGATAGCATGCATAATGCTCATTAAAAAGGATGTGGACAAAAGGCTGTTAATCCTGGTCATTGTGCTGCTTGTTCTGTTTATTTCATCCGGCATATATTTTGAAGTTGCTTACAGCCGCATATTAGGAAAATACAACAGCAACCAGGAGATTGTCAATGAGATCACTGCAAACGGGGTGCTTGATACCAACAAGACTGTCAACTTAAAAGAGAATATCCTCCAGTACAAGGAATATCTGGACGCAAGATATGACCAGCTAAGCACCGTGAACAAAGAGCTTAAGGAAGAAATAGAATCCCTGCAGAATGAGCTCAAGCTTGTAAAGTCGCAGATAGACTACCAAAAGGCAAAAGAGGTCGGACCTACATCGCAATTCATGCTCTTCCAAAAGAAAGTTGAGGAGGTAAGCCAGCTGAAGAAAGCCATTCAGGAGCTGTGCGAAAAGATAAAGCCCTATAACATTTCAGACGGCAATTGCAGGATTTGAAGCTGCTATCCTATATAGTCCAGCTCCCTGCCAAACTTCTTCTGGAATTTTTTAAGCGCAATCTGCTTTGAGACCTCGCTAAGCTGCTCAGTCTTCTTGATTATTTCATTCTCTATGTCCTTTATCTCCTTGTCGAGCTTGTTTATGTCCAGCCTGAGGTTCAGCTTCTTGTTCAGTATCCTTAATGTTTCCTTTGCTCCATTTATCCCAAGATACATCGGATGCCCGTATGTTTCAGCCAAGAATGATATTGCCTCTATGCCCCTTCTGGAAGATAAGCCAAGAAGCAGGCCTGATACCCCTACAATCGGGCCAACAACGCCGTAAAGGCTTGTGCTGATCATCTCGTCTTTATACCTGCTTATTATCTTTTTTGAATTGCCTGTGCAGTAAACTTTTGGCTTTTTTGGGATGTCTGCCAGCCCTATCCCTCCAAGAGTGATTATTTCCCTGCAGTTCATCTTCTCAACTATGTCAAGAATTTTCTCTGAAAACTCGTACGAGCTTATTTCATCCACAGGCTGCACATCACCTCCGAGAAGCAATAGGTCTTTTCTTTCTGATTTTTTGTAGAAGACTTCAACAACAGGCAGCTCAACAAGATTGTCTTCATTGACAAAAACAGAATGGGGAAATGTATAAGAAGTGATTTCGTAAAGCTTTTCTGCCTTAAGCTCGTCTATCAGGAAATCAACAGCAACTTTCCCCACATTCCCTATGCCCGGCAGCCCTTCTATTAATATGGGCCTGCTGAGCTTGGGCATTTTTCCGAACTGCCTTATATTCCAATAGTTATCCCTCATACAAGCCCTCTCTTAAAATATTCTTCAAGCTTTGATTTTCTCCTGTAAGCCATAAATCTGTCGTTTGGGCTGTATTTCATTGGCCTTGGGGAAGCTGCAGCATTTCCGCAGCTGCAAATGTCTTTCATTGTGTATATGCCGCATTTTGCGCATTTAAGGATGTGCTTCATTTTATGTCCTGGTAAACTCTGACTGGCCTTCATGTTTTGATATTATGCCAATTGCAGTGTCTGTAGCGCCCTTCATCAGCTTTTCAGCCTCTTTGTAGTCGGGTGCCTTGAGCGTGAACCTATAAAGCCCTGAGCCAAGGTAGGCAATTTTTATCCTGCCTTTAGTCGCCTGCTCTGCTTTTGCCAAAGAATCCTTTATGATGGCTATGCCATCCGGCGCGAACAGGCTTACCTTGAGGTTTCCGCTAATTTCAACTTCTGGCGGCTTCATCCTTTGCTTGATGGACTCTGCAACAATGCCTAGATATTTGCTGTCAATCCCAAGGCTTTCCAGCAGCTTATCATCCTGCACCACCTTCTCAAAATACTCGTGAAGCGACAAATATTTTTCCATCACCTTTTCTGAAATCTGGTTGTATAAATCTTCTGTCTTGATTCCTAGCTTCTTGGCTGCAATTTCAACTATCTTTTCTGCATTTTGCTCTCTCTTTATGTAGTCAATCTTTTTGGTTTTTTCTGACTCGTTTACTCTCCTGAGCGACAGGTCAATATATCCCTTTTCCTGGTTTATCCTGAGAGCCTTGCATACAACCTTTTTCCCCTCCCTCACAAAGTCCCTTATATTCCTTATTCTTCCAGGCGAAACCTCTGAAATGTGTATTAGCCCGGATTTGCCATATTCATCCAGGTCAACCTGTACAGAATGGAACTGCACGCTCGTGACCGTGCAAAGTACTAGTTCACCTTCCTCCGGGAAACCCTGCTTCTTGAGGAGCATTTTAAGAAATTATTCCAGAACTTCGAGAATTCTGGCCTTTACCCTGCTTTTGCCGCCGGTCGGCTCCGAAAGCACTTTTCCGCAGACCAAGCAGTCAACTTTCGTGGCTGTTTTTCCAAAAGTTATCTGCTCATTCTTGCATTTTGGGCATCTTACCTTGACGAATTTGCTTGTTGATTCCTTTATTCTTGGCATTTTTAACGAGCAGTATTTTTTAGCCATTTAAATAGGTTTCCTTCCAAATTCCTGAAGACGAAGATATGAAGATAGCAAAACTTTTAAAGACTAATTGAAACCGGAAAATGTTTAATATGGATGCATATTTACCGGGTAAACTAAGAAAAAGTCTTAACCTTTCATTATTGGCCCAGTCATTAGTTTTCTCCTATCTCGTATTTTTGATGCTTCACCCAAGCTTAAAGGCATTGAGGATTGCTGGGTTTATTTTGGGCTTGCTGGTTTTTTATATTTCATGGAGCGTTCTCCCTTTACTGGCAAAAAGGAAAATTGACTCGAATAAGTTTTCGCTTCTCTTCCTGCTGTCGCTGTTTTTTCCTTACTATCTTTTAAGGGACTACCACTTCATTATTCTGGCTTTTGCCGCGTATTACTTTCTTGTGTGCATTTATTCAAGGCACACTGGCCTTTCCGAGAGCATGATAATCCTCTTTCTTATCATATCGCTGTCGTTTTCAGTCCTGCACATAAATATGAACCACGAGGATCCGAAGACAAGGCTTGAGAAAAGCATTGGAAGGACGGCAGAAGGGCCGGTAAAATACAGGATACTGGTTCCGGAGCTGATAAATTTAAGCGCATGGATAACAGGCCTTGATAATATTTTCGGACTTATGGTTATATTCAGGTTTGCCAGCCTTGGCCTTGTGTTTTTTTCAACATATCTCCTTGTTCGGCTGTTTTCAAACAACCATTATTTGGCGTTATTCATGCCCTTATTATACATTTTCATGGTCCCATTCTCATGGGATGTTTTATATGTTACTGATTTCCCTGAAATATTTCTGGGCACCTTGTTTATTTACAGCATGTTCAGAAAAAAATATGCATTGTCATTCATTTTTTTTATTTTAGGGGCTTTGAACAGGGACACCATTATTTTTAATCTTGCATTCTTTGTTTTTTATAGTTTGCTGAAAGACAAAAATCCGATAAGGAACATTGGAAGGACAATAGCGAAAAATAGGAAGCTTTTTCTTATAATTCTGCTTATGCTGGCTGTCTCGATAATGCTAAAATTTGCCATTATATCTCTTTATGGAAAAACATGGATGATGGAAAGGCAGCTGGCTGCAAACCTTTATTCAATAAAGGATTATATAAGCAGATTTGAAAGATTTAATTTTCAGGATTACAATAGCGGAACCAACAGATTTTTCGCATTTCTTACTTTTTCCGGCGGCCTATATGCGGCTGTCATAATCTTTTACCGCAAGGTCCCAATGCCTTTTTTGCTGAGTTTCCTGCTTGCTTTCGTGCTTTTTATTCCGCTATACTTTTATATAGGGACAATAAATGAGACAAGAATATTGTATGTCTTTTACCCATACATGATTATTTGTCTGGCTTATATTTTAAAGGGCTCTTTCAAGCAACAAAATTCCGCTTAGTAACATGATTCAAAACAGGAGTAAACGGGATTATGCCATATTCTTCGCCATGGCGCTGGCCTTCATCCTGATTGTATCAAAAGGCCTTGCAAATGCCCAGCCGGGCGACGAGAATGCCTATTACTATATGGGCAAGCTGGTAAGCGAAGGTAAGGTTCCTTACAGGGACTTTTTCTATGCCCATCCGCCGCTGCACCTTTACATAATCGCGCTGGTATATAATATTACAGGGTTTAATATAGTTGCGTTAAAATCAATTTCTCTGCTTTCGACTTTGGCTTCTGCGTTTTTCATCTTTAGGATTTCAAAAGAGAGATTTGGCAGCCTTGAGGCAATAATCTCATCCGCATTGTTTCTTTTCAGCTACAGCGTGATGTTCAATTCAGCTTTCTCATTTGGAATAGAAATAGCAACAATGCTTTTGGTAATCGGGTTTTATTGCCTATGGAACAGGAATAATGCCGCTGTGGCAGGCATATTTTTCGGGCTTGCCGCAATAACCAGGCTGCTCACCCTGATTCCGGCCTTCATAATTATGGCTTACTGCCTCGCTTCAGGCAGAAAAAAATTCCTGAAATTCTCGTCGGCATTTCTCGCTATTTTCCTGCTTGCAAACGGCATTTTTATAGCCAGCTTTGGCGGCAGCTATACGGACCCGGTTTACAAGTTTCATTTCATGAAGAGCCTGGACAGCAAGGAGAAATTCAAGGAGTACTCTGATATAATAAAATTAAACTGGATCCTGTTTTTAGCTGGGTTCTCGTTCCTTTTTGTTAAGGACAAAAAGCCAATTGGCATTATCATGGCCGTTTCACTTGCTTACTTATTGTTTTTATTGGCTCTCAAGAAAATATTCGGATTTTATCTCCTTCCAGCATTTCCGTTTTTAGCCATAGCAGGAGGCTGCAGCATATCGGGAATAATGCAGAGCTTCAGCTCAAATGAAAAATGGAAAAAATGGAAGGTTCCGGCCTTGATTCTGCTTTTTTTGATTTTTGGATGGAATTTGGCTGCTGACATTTTATTCCTTGAGAAAGTCGGCTTCACTGGCTTTGGAAGGGGAAATGAGCTGGCAGATTTTGTCAGTTCCCATTCCGGCAGCAATACGCTTCTTTTTGGAGATGATTCAGCAACTCCATTGCTGGCCTTGATGAGCGGCAAGAAGATTGCATTCAACGCAATAGACACTAACAACCAGGTATTTGAAACAGGCATCGTGGATCTGGAAAAAACACTGGACAAGCTTAAGGGAAATGACGTTTTATTTATCGCCAGAACCAAGCATGGCATCTATTCATTCAATGAAGCCAGAAGATTCCTCAATCAAAACTGCGCTTTCCTGAGCCAGTTCCATGACGAGATGGAAGGCGATTATCTGGTGTATAAATGCGGTAGATAGGTGTTAGGTTATATTACTCGGAGCATTTTTAGAAAACTTATTAAATCTGCTTTTTTTAGTTTGTATGATGAAGCTTAAAGATAAAATTTTGCGGATTTTTCTGAACATTATTCCAATAATTTTGATGATTGCTCTTATTCCTGTTTTCAAAAACGATTATGTTTTAACTGGAATTTATGCTTTAGTCATCACAATATCTTTTGCCATAAAATATCAGGAAAAAGACTATTTATTTTTCATGTTTGGATTCATTATTATGGTAATTTCCGAATATTTTTTTGTATCAAGTGGTGTTGAAATTTTTGTCAGAAATAGCCTTTTTGGTTTGATGCCGTTATGGCTTCCGGTTTTATGGGCTTATGCATTTGTTGTAATGAAAAGGGCAATCATCATTCTTGACAAATAATGTAAGGCATCACTTGAACTCTATCTTCTTTGCCCTGAAGCCCTGCCTCTGGATATGCATTTTCTTGCATATCTTGCATTGGTACCTCCAGTCAGTCTTCTTGGTTGACTTCTTGCCAGTCATCTTGAATTTGCTTATTGCCGGCTTTGAGTATCTTCCAAGATTGCCCTTGCCCCTTGCCCTTCCTCTTTTTCTGGCCCTCACCTTGGAGCCATATGTCAGGCTGCTTGGATTCTTCTTCTTTGTGACTAAGATAGTATGCTCTGTGTGCTTCTTGCAGTAAGGGCAGTATCTGTGCAGGGTTTTCGGCATTTTCATAAGAAAAAAGAAATTTGTATTGTTTAAAAATGTTACTCTTCCTTGGCTAAGTCAAATTAAGTGATAAACTCTATATTCTTGTTTTCTTAAGAAAAATCGAGCGCGGGCAGCTTTAGCTGCCCAATGCTCGGAGCGTGTAAAATGTTACAAACAGACTTAAGTAGCTTTAGCTATAAAAAAGGTTC
>JACOUX010000025.1 GCA_016177615.1 Candidatus Woesearchaeota archaeon
TATTAAAATAAGCCCAGAATGCACTTATTTGGGTGTCACGGAATTGCCTGATTATTATACAGGATATAAAGTAAGTGGTGTTGGAATTTATTCGATGAACCTGACTGCTGTAACTGCTAATGGTGTCAGAAGCGTACAAGACAATTTTACAGTACAAAGCACTGTTGACTTTGATGTTGCAAGAAAAGGGCCAACAAGAGTTTATCCAGCTGTTGCATATACAATGAAGATTCCAATTATTGCGAATCAAAACTATAATGGGATAATAAATGAATATGTGCCTTCTTCATTCACAATCACTCCTCAGGATGGTTTAGGTATCACCTCATCGGGTGACACTTCCATCTTATCTTGGAATGTTAACTTAAAGAAAGATGACAAAATTGAGTTGTCTTATAAATTTGACGCTCCTGACATTTCACCAGAATTCTATGTTTTAGGTCCTTTGGAGATTGGAGCATTTAAAGAAGCAAGGCAGTGGCAGATTGCGAATGATGTGCTCCTTGAGACAGATTATTTCGTAATATACAAGGATTCATCTGGAAATATCAATATTTTGGAGTCCCAATTGACTCAAACTCTAGATGAGTTGCTTCAATTGATTTCTCCCAGCAGCTCAAGTACAAATGCATTTTATATAAATAAAAGCGGAGTTCTTTTTGGCAGAGATATTTCAAGCCCATGGCTCAAGCTGTTGCCAGAAATACGCATCAAAAAAGGAGCAAACTGGTTTAATTTCACACTGCTGGAGCTTAACTTAAGCAAGATTACAATAATTGATAACAATACCCAAGAAGCCATATTAAGGTTTGATTATAATAAAACAGTTGGAGGAGCAAAAGCCTACTTTAAGGAGTTGTTCATATTTGATAGCTCCAATAATTATGTATTGATAAATTTCAGCATGAACATTACTGTGAATATTGATGATTCTTACTTCAAGCTTAACTTGCAGGAAATTAAGATTAATAATACAGAAGACAATGACTTTGCAACTTTTGTTACAGCTGGAGGCAAAAAAAGATACGTAAATCTATCTAATCCTGATTTAGATGTCACTAGAAAAAAATCACGGGTTAAAAATCCGTATTTTGAGTTAGTAGACGAAGATACAGGAAAATATGCATGGGTATTCTACAACAAAAAAGACATTGGGGTAAATGAAACTTATCATGTTAAAGGAGGCAGTTACCCAAATGCACTTATTGAACTTGCTACTCAAGGCAGCTCATTAAATGCAGGCGTGTATACAATTTCCTGGGCATGGAATGATCCTGTTCTCCGCTTGTGACAGATGAAGATACTACTTACTTCTATGTAAATGCCTCGCTTTTGAATTCGCAAGAACTATGGCCTGCATCAAAAGCAACTGAAGTCAATTCAAGCACTAATTACACATTGTCTTTCTACTTAGCAAATGTATCTTTCCAGACTAACTTGGAGGAATATGGCAATGTTTGGTATATCGAGTTTGATGAAAATGGCAATGAGCAAGACCATGGTGATATGGTTGTTTTCAATTCAAGCGATGCATGGACAGACCATCCAAACATGTTTACTGTAAGCCGTGAAGCTTTAACTGGATGGGCTGAAATCAATGTAAACTTAACAACATCGTCAACAACTAAGTATGTAAAATTCGAGCCATTCTTCCAAAATATCAGAACAAATGCTGGCTACAGTATAGATAATATAGAGCTGGTGGAAAGATGAAAATAAAAAATAGAGTAATATTGCTTGCATTTGCATTATCAGGAATAGCTGCTTTAATCTATGAAGTAGTTTGGTTCAGGCCATTGTCATTGATTTTTGGCAGCACTGTTTATGCAATCAGCACAATGCTCACTGCTTTCATAGGAGGATTAGCCTTAGGAAGCTGGATTATGTCCAAGTACTCTGATAAGCTCAAAAATCCATTATTTGCTTTCGCATTGCTCGAAGTGCTGATTGGCTTGTACGGCTTGATTATAATCGGCATATTCAACTGGCTTCCAGCTCCTTACATTTTCATATGGAACACTTTCCATCCTAGCTTTGCAGTTTTCAGCATTGCGCAATTTTTGCTTGCATCTCTAGTTTTAATTGTTCCGACAACATTCATGGGAGCAACTTGGCCAATTGCAAACAGGGTTTATGTTAAAGACATAGCAAGCTTGGGAAAATCAACTGGGATATTGTATTCTGTCAATAATTTCGGCGCGATTATCGGCAGCTTCAGCGCCGGCTTTGTTTTAATTCCTATTTTGGGCATAAGGCTAAGCTCGATTTTTGCAGCTTTCCTTAACTTAATTGCGGCGCTTTTGCTTTACTATCTTTACAGGAGGGAAAAAAGTGAAGGATAAAATATTTTTCGGGCTTGTTGGATTGTTCATTTTATTGCTCTTTTTTAGACCAGATTATGACTATAGGCTCTTAAATAAGGGCATTTACTTCCACCATGTAGAAGACTACGGGCAATTAAAAGAGCTGGCAGAAAAAAGCAATGTTCTTTTCTATAAGCGAAGCCCCTACAGCTCAATTACCGTGACAGAGCAGAAAGAATTTTTCGGTACAGAAGCGGACAAGCCAACTTATTTTGAAACACTAAAAAAATTAAGGATAAACGGGAAGATTCAATGCGGGACTGGAAAATTTGACATTACAACAACTACATTGCAGGCTGCATTGCCCTTATTATTGCATAAAGAGCCAAGAAATGCTTTGAATATTGGAATTGGATGCGGGCTAACGCAAGGCGTGCTGAACATCTATCCTTTGGAAAGCATTGACGCTATTGAAGTTGATCCTGCTGTGCTGGAAGCTTCAGAATATTTCAATGATGTCCACAACAATGCATTGAAAGATTCAAGGGTAAATGTGATAGTTGCTGATGCAAGGAACTTTTTGCTAACAACTGACAAAAAATACGACATTATTGTGAATACTCCATCTCATCCGTGGAGCTCTCCCAGCAACAATCTTTTCACAAAAGAATTTTTTGAAATGCTCAATGAGCATATTGAGGAAGACGGCTTGGTTGTGCAATGGTATGCTTCACTGTCATCCTCTACGCGCTCCTTTAAAGTATTTTACAAAACATTTTCAGAAGTTTTCCCGCATATTGTAATTTTTTCTGCCAAGGTTCCGAAGGCAAATTACAGATTTTTCAAAAATGGTTCTTTTGAGATTTATTACCAAGGGTTTGAGCAAGGAGAGTTAATTGTTATTGGCTCAAAATCTCCAATCAAAATAAGCGAAAAATCCTTTGCCGGAACAGAACTGGAAAAATACCTGAAAATAATACACTTCACAAAGCTAAGCGATTATTATGTCGCAGATGGGGAAGACTTGGAGAATTTTGCAGTTGATTCAAAATACAACACAGATGACAAGCCTGTTTTGGAGTTTCTAAGCAGCCAAAGCCTGTACAGCGACAGCTATGGCAGGGTAATAAAGGAAATTCAGGATTACTTGAAGAGAGGTGCTGAATGAAATTTACAGAAATAAAAATAAAAGATAAGGTATATTTAGCATTGGTTGGGTTATTTATTGCGCTGATTTTTGCAAGCCCAAGTTACAATCATGTAATTTTGAATAAAGGCATTTATTTCCATCATCCTGAAAGCTTTAATCAATTAAAAGATTTGGAAAAGAATGAAAAAATAATTTTCTTCAAAGAAAGCCAGTATTCCTCAATTTCTGTCACAGAGCAGAAGGAATTTTTCGGAACAGAAGCGGACAAGCCGACTTATTTTGACACATTGAGAACATTAAGGATTAATGGCAAAATTCAATGCGGCACCGGCAAATTTGACATTACAACAACTACTTTGCTGGCTGCGCTGCCTTTGTTAATTCACAAAGAGCCGAAAAATGCCTTGAATATTGG
>JACOUX010000017.1 GCA_016177615.1 Candidatus Woesearchaeota archaeon
AAATTGCATAATGACACCTATGAACCAAAATTATGTTAAAGCTACTATTTAAATGTTTCTTTTTTGTATATTAGTATAGAGATAAGTATATTAATAGGATAGCAAATAGGAAAAATATTGGATGCATTGCTTTGACAATCATGTTTAAAAAATCATTCCGAAAGTATTTAATCATAGTGGTAAACTAGGATTAATGCAAGAGATAGAACTGCTGTAACACAAGCCGATGACTAGGTGGTTTATCTTATTAAAAGATAAAAGTTTTTAATTATTAATAATAGCACAAGAGTTACTTTTTGATTTTAATATCAATAATTTATATTGTAAATATAAATAAATCCTTACTCCTTAATAGTAACTTTTATATATCACGAATAATCGCTAGGACATAGGGGATTTTATGACATCACTAGAAGAAACTATTGCCAAAATTTTAGAGGCTAGATTTTTAGGTATAGGCACTTCCGAAATAGCCCGCAGTTTAGGCCTACTAGATGCTTCTGAAGTATCATCTTATGAAAATAATGCAGCAAGTTCAATTAAAGAAGCTATTGGAGAAGGGGCAAGGAATATTAGCGAAATTTCTGCAAGGGTTGGCTTGACCCCCATTACAATCACCGGAGTTGCTTACCTGTATGGAATTAAACTTCCTAAATGGCGATTGCCTAAACCCTACACATCACGAAGTGAAATTAAAGAACAACGAATAGCTGATATTCGTCAAGCCATCGATAACGGAGCACCGTCAGTAGAAGTGATTTCTGAACAAACTGGGCTGCATAAACTTGCAGTTAAATATTATGCTCGTCAAGGTGGGGTTAGATTGCCTGAGTCAACTTATCAGCAAAGTGATGTGAGAAGGCCAAAATCAGAGAGGATTGCATTAATTAGGCAAGATGTGGAAGAAGGAGTGCCTACCATTGAATTGATGGCCCAAATAGAGGGATTATCACCTATAACAATTAGGCAATATGCAACCAAAGCTGGCATTAATCTGCCTGGTGTTAACAAAAGAGCACCTAGGGTAGAAACGATTGAAGCAATCAGGCAAGTTGTTGCTGAAGGTGCCACAATGGATGTCATCGTGCAAAGAATTGGGTTGAAAGAATCAACAATAAGAACCTATGCTTGGGAGAATGATATATCTTTGCCTAGAAAACCGATGCCTAAACGATTAGGAAGTGGTTATACAAAAGCACAACGAATTCAAATGATTGAGGCAGCAGTCGCATCAGGAGCAGATTCAGTTGAAGCTGTCGCTAGGCAAGTTCAATTATCACCACATACAATTCGCGTGTATTCTGCTGAGGCGGGAATAATTCTTCCAGAAAGTATTGGTGAAAGAGGAACTACTTTGAAATCAAGAAGTATGGTTGGTCATATTTCAACTAGAATTAATGCAATTGAATCTCAAGCTAAGAGAGAACAAATCCTAGAATTAGTTTATATTTTGGAAGCCAAAATAAACCAATTGCTGCAAAGAGAGAGCTGGCCTGTTCAAAAGGCATTCGAATATTTAAGGTCATTAAAAAGATTCCACCCACAATCTTATGAGAGATTTGATAGACTGGTTGAAATATTCAGAAAATATGAAGAAGCGGAAAAATCAGGCACTTTAATATTACCGGATAAATTAGGTAATGGTCTTGGGCTTTCTTCTCAAGGTGTTGCATCAATTCTCTATAGAGTGGGTTTAGGATATTTTCTGAAATCTGAACGACATAACTACCCCGTTTCAAAAAAGGGGCGCATGGGAAAAAGGTTGGAGATACTACATAGGGCAATTGCTGAAGGTGTAAAATCCTTGGAAGAATTATGTCGAAGGACATCCTTAAAACCGAACGGCTTCTACATGTTTTACAAGCGACACCATATAGAATTGCCTCCTAACTTAATACCTTTCAGGTACAAGCCCGAAATGGATGCTGCGATTGACAGAGGAGAGCCGCTTCCTGCAATAGGTGCTGCAGGAGGTTATACTGGTAACGCAAGAAGACAGAATGCTTATCTATATCTTATGCATAGCGGCCAATTTGAAGATTGGAAACAAAAAAGAAAAGAAGCCAAAGAAGCTAAAAAAGCAGAAGAAGCACAAATTTGCCAAGAATTGCCTTCGGTTTTAGAAGCAAGAGTAGCACAATTAGCAGAGAACGCAAGCTGGGCAGAAAGAATGGCTTTGCGTTACGTTCAAGCTGTTAAATATGTAAAACAACCATACAAAAGACTGATTAGATTGTTTAGTCAATATGAAGCGGCAAGAAATAAAGGCAGGAAATTGTCGCTTGAAAAACTTGGAAAACCTTTAGGCATGAATCAATCCTATGTAGGTCATATTCTAAACAAAGTTGGACTTGAACCTATGATACGGGGGCATATCAAAGCTCCAAGATATTCTCAAGAAACAAAAGCATTGGTTAGGAAAGTTTCTAAATTAGGAATTAGTAGTGCTGATGCAAGTTATTTCTTAGGCTTGCCAGGACATTATGCGGGACAACTAAGTCGGCGAAAAGGATTCAAATTTAAACCAAAATCATATTTAGCAAGGATAGGGGTTAGGAGTTTAACTTATAGATTAGCAAGCCAAATTTATGAAGCTAAAGATGCTGGGTTTAAGAGAGGTGAAATTGCTGAATTATTGGATACTAGCAGGAATGTCGTAGCTTATGCCTTTGATAATGGACCCACTTTTGCACCAAAAATAGTTAGAGTATTAAGAGCATTGTATGGCTCAAATGTTAACAAACCCTATAGAGTTTCTGCTTGAGTTATATTTATTTTTTGGGATAAATAAATTTTTTAGGAGGTGTTCTCTATGAAAGCAAAAAAGCTATTTTTAACACTATTATTTCTCCTCCTAGCCATAACTCTATCCTATGCTGCAGAGGACAAGTGCGGACTTGCAAATTTAGCTACCTGCATACCCCAAAAGTTTTTTGAATTCTTGCAGGGATTGATAAATGCCCCCTAGAGATATTGCAGCCTTTCTTATGATTTATTACTAACCAGCAGCCAATTCAGGTATTGTGAGCGGCTCGTTCATAAACGGAATCTTCTTCTTGTCTTTTTCCCTTACTTTGATTATTCCAAAGCCTTCCAATAACTTAATGTCCCTATATACAGCCTCGTATTTTCTATGCAGTTCCTTGGAAAGCTGATAAATATTGGATATGTTGTTTCT
>JACOUX010000029.1 GCA_016177615.1 Candidatus Woesearchaeota archaeon
GTCGTGTACAATAAAATAGACAAAAAAAGATTCAGAAAAGGCATAGATGGAAGGAAGATAAGGAAAAAGGTTGGAATTAAAAGCAGCGAAAAAATGCTGCTTTTTGTTGGAAGGTTATCGCCTCATAAAAATGTCCATGCGTTATTAAGGATATTCAGCATTGTAAACCAAAAGCTTCCAAATGCCAAACTATTGGTTATAGGCAAGCCGACCTTTCCGGATTATTATAAAAAACTAAAAGATATGGCAAACAAGAATGTAATTTTCAAAGAATTTGTTGAGGATAGAGAATTGCCCTATTATTATGCAGCATCTGATTTATATGTCACAGCATCCTTGTGGGAAGGCTTCAATCTTCCGGCTGCAGAAGCCCAAGCCTGCGGCAAAAAGGTTGTTGCATTCAATGTCTGCTCGCATCCTGAAATCGTTAAAAATGGGATTTTGATAAAAAAAGATGACATTAATGGATTCGCAGCTGCTATTGTAAAATTATTGAAATCCCAAGGAAAGATTTAAATATATTTGCTTAACAATTGTTAACTGGAAAATGCAAAAATGGTAGATGTGCTTTGTGTAGTTCCGCAGTACTCTTACGGAAATTTAAAGGATATAGGGCCTAAATGCCCCAATATAGGCATAGCTACAATTGCAGCTTTTCTTGAGCAAAATAATTACAAAGTCAAGATTTTGGATGCTTTTGCCCTGGAATTAACGCATGAGCAGGTTAAGGACAAAATACGCTCTATAAGGCCTTCTGCAGTATTGACAGGCAGCTCAACTGCCACCCACAGGAATGCTATGAAAATTCTCGAGAATACAAAGGATATAGACAAAAGCATAACTACAATTTACGGCGGCCCCCATGTAACAAGCAGCCCTGAAACTGCAATCACAAAAGATTTTGTGGACTATTTGGTCATAAATGAAGGAGAGGCAACGGCATTAGAGCTTTTAGACTATATCATGGGAAGGGGCAGCCAAAAAAAAGAGGACATAAAAGGCATTTGCTACATGGAAAATGGAAAAATGCAGTTTACTGAAAAAAGGCCATTCATAATGAATCTTGATGCATTGCCAATGCCTGCTTACCACCTTTTGCCAATGTACGCCTATAAAGCCTACGGGTGGCTGGATGTTGGCAGAAGGTTCACAACCGTGGTGACTTCAAGGGGCTGCCCATTCAAATGCTCATTTTGCGTAAGCGCGAAAAATAACGGCAATTTCTGGCGCCAGAGAAGCCCGGAGAAAGTGTTTGAAGAGATAAAACTTCTGTATGAAAAATATAACATAAGGCATATTTACTTCCAGGATGACGAATTTTGCGTAAACCATAAAAGAGTTATAGACTTATGCAACATGATTGTTGACAGCAAGATGGACCTTTATTGGGAATGCCTGACAAGGGTGAATCATGTCGACGAGGAGCTGATAAAAAATATGGCCCGGGCCGGATGCAAGTCAATTTTATACGGTGTTGAGGTCGGTTACGAGGACGGCTTTAAGAAAATTCCGAAACCTATAACATTGGAAATGGTTGAAAGAGCCGTAAGACTGACACAAAAGCACAAAATAATGGCAAAAGCAACCTTTATTTTTGGGTTTCCGTGGGAAAGTGAAAAAGAGCTGAAGCAAACAATCAAGTTTGCGAAAAGGCTTGATGCTGATTTGACATTCTTCAATACCCTGACGCCTTATCCTGGAGCAGACTTGTACAAAGTTATGAAAAATGAAAATTTGATACTTAGCGAGGAAGCTTCCGGCGAGCATGGCACTCATGCTGATACCCTGATAAGAACAAGGTACTTGTCGCAAAAGCAAATTGAATATTGGGTTGGCAGGGCTTACTTGTCAATGTACTTGAGGCCAAAATACCTGCTGAGAAAGCTGCATCAAATGAGAAATTTTAACGAATTCAGGAGCAATATCAAGGGCGGTTTTGAACTTTTAAGCCTGGCTGCAAAAAAATTTATAGGCTCGTAAATCGAGCCTGTTAAAATCCCATGAAATATGCCTCTTCTTAAAAAATTCAGGGAAACAGACAAATATGCAAGATTGTCGATAATAGCCATAGCATTGGCAATAGCCATAAGGCTTGCATTGGTTTTTTTATACCATTCTTCCGGCGATGGGTGCTGGCATTTATCGATAGCAAGGTTTATGGCCGGCAATTTGAAAATTCCCCTGCTTGAGCCGTTAGGCAGGGAGGTATTCTGGGAGCCGCCTTTTTTTCATATGATTGCGTCAGCATTTTATAAAGTTTTCAGCATTTTTGGGAGCGGGGCGGCAGACTTTGGCATGAAGCTTGTATCGCCGCTTTTCGGCTCGCTATCCCTGATCCTCACGTTCATTATCCTGGATGAATTTTTTGGCAAAAAAATAGCTTTTTATTCCATTATTTTCGCAGCCTTCCTGCCGATTAACATATTTTACAGCGTGATATCATATACAGAGTCCGTAATGGCATTTTTTGTTTTGCTTTGCATTTATTTAATAATGAAAAATAGGCACATTCTTGGCTCCATAGCCTTCGGCATTTCGCTCTTAAGCAAGTATAATGCAGTATTTAGCCTGCCGCTGATAATATACCTTGTGCACAGGGGCAGCAAAACGCGAAAAGAATTTTTGCGGAAGTTTTTTGTTTTTGGGGCCATCGCCGTTTTGATCTTCTCTCCGTGGGTGATAAGAAACTACATTGCCTTGGGCAATCCCCTGTGGCCTTTTTTTACTTCTGTATTTGATGGCTATGAATCAGCAGAAACATTCAAGGGAAGCAATATTTCAAGCCTTTTAAATATCGGCAACCTGTCTACACTCTACCTTGGCATTTTCGGCGTTCCGGAAGGCTCGTACCAAAATATCTTCTTCTTTAGGATACCATTCATAGAAATGCTTTTCGCTGCCTGGCTCCTGGCCACTATCTTATTCTTAACGCCTATATTATTCTATTTCAAGATAAAAACTGCATCTTCAAAGGCAAATATGCTGATATTGGTTTGGCTTGTTCCGCATGTGCTGCTTGTAATACTTTATATAATAAATACGTCCATAGCTTATTCAAGGCTTCTTGTGCCTGTTGTTCCATTATTCTCGGCGCTATGGGGCATAGGTTTCAGTTACACCCTAAACAGGCTAAACAAACTGAAGGTTATGGTATTTTTTATATTGGCAGTCCTCATAACCGGATTTGTGGCTGCAGAGTTCGTAAAGACTGCGCTGGCCAGCAAGGCGTGGAACTTTTATGAAGAAGACTTTGCTTGGGTTAAGAAAAGCACAAACAAGGATGCTGTTTTTGCTGCAGGAGGGCAATGCCTGTCATACAATTTAAACAGGTTCACCTTAAATCCAACTGAAGAGAATATAAACAATGCAGATTACATATGGGTAAACCAGAATTTCAGGCTTGACATGAGGTCAATTCTTGACGAAAGCTCTTTAAAATCGCTGCAGTCGAAAAATTACAGGATAGCCTATTTAAATAAGGGGACGGGCACTGTAATTTATGCTGCACGATGAATTTTGATTTTAAGATAGAAATAACCTTAAATTTATAAATAAGCTATTATTGCAAAAAATCAATCTAAAAATGAAGATAGTAGTGACAGGCGGGGCAGGCTTTATTGGCTCCCATGCAGCTGAATATTATGCAGGAAAGGAAAATGATGTTGTTGTGATAGACAACCTTTCAAGAAACAAGCTGCTGGGCAAAAAAAGCAATGACTTTAAGCATAACTGGAATCATCTTGGCAAATTCAGGAACATAAAGCTTGTGAAAGCTGATGTCAACAACACAAAGGTGCTGCTTGATGAGACAAAGGGAGCAAATGCCATAATACATGCCGCAGCCCAGACTGCTGTTACATCATCACTCTTAAACCCAAGGGATGACTTTGTCAACAATGCATA
>JACOUX010000004.1 GCA_016177615.1 Candidatus Woesearchaeota archaeon
AGTTATTATCGGATTGTCAAATTTCTGGTTCTTTTCCATTCCCTCGGGCAAAATGTTGCCGCAGAAATTCCTTATGCCTCTTTCGTAATTGTACCATGCTGATGTTGTAGTTACTCCTGTTATGTAGCCCCTGACAACCATTTCTACAGGAATCAATTTGCATTCTTTTACCAGCATTACATTAGGGTCTGGAATGCTGATTATGTGATTATCTATGATGCTCTTTGTTTTCTCAAACCAGAATGCAGATGTTTGATTCAGAACCTGTCCTTTAAAAGGGATGGTGCACAAAACCCTATCAAATGCTGAAATACGGTCAGTTGTAATGATGACTCTTTTCCCGTCAAAAGAATAGTTGTCCCTTACCTTTCCCTCGTACTTATTGCCGAATTTGAAGTTAGTTTTATCTAAGGTGTGCTGCAATTGGGCTTTTAGAATTGGGTCTGGAATCATTTTAGAAATTTGGGTAATCCATTTGGTATTTAATGTTTTTGATTTAAAGCATTTATTTTTTGCTATGATTGACTTAAAAATTTTAAGCGCCAGGGACGGGAATTTCACCCGTATTGATTTGAACCCGCGTGACGTCCTTGCGGGGACATCAACTGGATCTTAAGTCCAGCGCTTTAAGCCGAACTCAGCCACCCTGGCATTATTGAAATGAAAAGTTTTAAATAAGACACCCACTATATGCTATTTCTGCGGGGACATCAACTGATTTTGAGCCTGGCTTTTGCCAGACTCAGCCATTCTTTTTTTCTACATTCTGTAAATATTTGTCCTTTATATATTTTACAGCCCCATGTCCAGTGTCCAGTGGTTTTAGAAAATATATATTTGATTATACAGGTAAATGCTCTTCATTTAGAATTAAGCCCTATAAAAAAAGGAAATGTTTAAATAAAAGTTAGTGTTGAATTTTATTATGGCTCAATCTCGCCGTGATTTTCTGCAAAACTTAGGATTTGGGGCTATTGCTGTGCCGTTGTTTGCGCAGGATAGGGCAATTAAAGTAATACAAATTCAATATAAAGAAGGCTGGCTTTTGAATGGAGAGGGATATAAAGAGTATCTTCGCTTGACTCGCCCTCATGATGTTAAGGATTATCCAACAGCAGAATGGAATAACGTTAATGATCATAGTTTGTGGGTTAGATTTAGGCTTCCTGATGACAAGCTTCCGGATGTTGCCCACTTACTTGTTGCAAATCACTTGCTTCCAGATGCAAAAAGCCAAATATCGGCTTTGGAATCATTAGCTGACAATTTTTCTGCTGATGATAAATTTTTGGAGTCAAAGTTTGGCATTTGCGAGCCACAGGATCCTCCTGCAGCTTTTACGCCTTTTGATGACAGTGCAAAATTTAACTATAGGGCTGATGACCTTATACTTGGAGGAAGACTTTTTGATGTTGAATTGCAATTTGTTGGCAGAAGAACAGGAAGAAGAGAGATAACTCCTGTTTCAATTAATGACATCACGGTAAAAGATTCTAAAACTCCTGATGCAAAAACATTACAGTCTCTTAGAATTCATGAAAGCGGAGAAGATGGAGAAATTATAACTCTGGGAATGCCTGAAACTTTTGATGAATACTACCAAAGAAATCCGCAAAGAGAATATAATAAAACAACAAATATTGAGCAAATAGGAAACGTTGAAATAGAGCAAAAATCATGGACTCAGACTCAAAGAGAACTGCGTAACTTGCAGAGCCAAATCATAGGAAGGCGCGCATGGTGGACTATTTACGAAGCTCATGGAAGCGAATACAGCCAGTCTGATGGCAGGTGGGGGCAACAGACTACAGTTCCAGAATTAAGAAAAATATTGACAGATGCCCTAAAAAAACAAAGCGCATTGAGATTTGACGGTTATTGGAATCCAGTAACGCCTGGTTTTGTTTATTCTAAAAAATAGGAAAACTATTGTCTATTCCCCTCCAGAACCTTCTTTCCCATTTCATACCTGTAGGTTGCCAGCTTCTCCTCAAACTCATTGTCATAGTTCATTATTTCCACTGCTGCCACTGCGGCATTCACGCCGTTGTTCAGGCCAACCCAAAGCCCATGGCTCGTATGCTTCAGGAGGTTCAATGCCGCTTCTGCCTTGTCATCCTTCTGCAAAAGAAGCGGGCAGTAGATGACCAATTCATCTTTCTTTTCAACCGGCTCATCAAAATAGGTAAACCCCAGATTGACAGATTTTTGATTTGGCTTGGAATCAAAAATCGGGATAACATCAAATTTCTTTAAAGTTTCAACTGCCTTTTTTACTGCGTCATTATTTTTGTCTCCGATAATAGTAATACTTTCATGTTTTTGCATCATCTTGGCGCAGTTCTCAGCCGCAATCCTGCCTTTGTTCACCCCAACCGCAAGAACAGGAATTCCGGGAGGCATCTGCGCGATTGAAAGCAGCGAGTCAAGCCCCTGGTAGCTTCCTTCGCACGGAACTCCAATAACAGGCCTTATGACCCTAGCAGCAGCCACTCCTGGCAGGTGCGCTGCCAGACCCGCCCCTGCAATTACGACAGAATAATCCTTTTGCAGCACATCATCAACATCTTTTGGAGTCTTGTGCGCTGAGCTAACTCTTAAATCAAAGTCAACCTTGTATTTCTTCAGCTCTTTTACGATTTCATTATAGACTTTCTCGTCTGTTTTTGAGCCGAAGATTATTAATGCTTTTTTCATTTTATTACCCTACAATATTTCAAATTCCTGGTAATTCTCGTTGGTTAATAATTCTTTTGCTGCTTTTTCAGCAATTTTCAATTTTTCCTTTTCATCCGCGTCTATGCTCAATTCCCACAATGTTGCCTTTTCAACGGATTTTATCTTATCAAATCCAAGCCTGTTTTTCAAGACCGACAATAATCCGCTTCCGTCATCATCAGTATTTTTAACCAAAATTTTGGCATCTGCATTCTTTTCGATTAAAAATGCAAAAAAATGCTTATTTGCATTGACTAAAATATCAACCTTGGATATTTTATTCTTAAATTCCCCTGCATCTCCTTCAAACGAGAGTTTAAAGTAGTCTGACCTTTTTATGCCTTTTATTTTTCTAAACCCAATTCTTTGAAGAGTTTGAAATGCGGTGGTCGCAGTAGTGTCAGGGACTTTCAGGCTTACAACCATTTCAATTGTCTTGATCATTTGTTTCAAAAGTTAGATTATTTATTAATTTGATTCAAAATCTCCTGACTCCTTGTATAGACAGTTCTAGCCAGCTTCTCATACATTTGAAATATTTCCGTTTCTGAGTATTTTTCAGTTTGATATTAGCTTAGCAGTTGCTTAAATTGGTCACTAAGGCTAAAAACTTCTTGTCGCCCCTCTGACATTCGGATCCGTAATAAAATAACTTCCAGGTTTGTTTTTACTTCACTTGGCAATGGGTCCAGTTTAACAATTTTGAATTCCATAAATTAATTTTGTTATTCTATTTTATCCAATTTTTCACAAAATCTCCTCTTCAACATATTTTTTCATTGAGTCAAAAATTGCTTTTGCAGGGGCAGCGCTTTCAAACTCATTTATTCTTCCTGCAGATTTATTTTTCAATTCGGTTGTATCCGGCAGCTGCCTCACGAATGAAGCCCTCTCAGGATGCGGCATCATTGCCATCACATTTCCTTTTTTGTTGCATATTGCGGCGATATTATGCATGGCTCCGTTCGGATTTGTTGGAAAGCTGTCTTCTACTTTCCCTTCCTTGGTCGAATATCTGAAAACTATCTGATTGTTTTTTACCAGCTTTGAAATCAATTCGGAATCTTTTGTCGTGTATCTGCCTTCCCCATGAGCTATCGGAACCGGGATTACCTCGTCTTTTTCAGTAAATTTTGTGAATACGCACCTGTTTTTCTCCTGCTCGCTCCTGATGTTGACCCATGTGCAGTAATAGCCGCTTATGAGCGGGTTTTTGTTGGGCGCCAATGCCATCTCCACCTTGTTTTTCAAGCCAGGTATCATGCCGCATTCCACCAGAGCCTGGGCGCCGTTGCATATCCCAAGAACAAGCTTGCCTTTCTCAGCCTCTTTTTTGATGATATCGAAGATTGGGTCTTTCGCCATTATAACTCCAGCCCTTATCCTGTCTTCATATCCCCATCCCCCTGGAATAACATACCCGTCATATTTCTCAACGCCTTTCCTCTGGTTCCACCTTACAATCTGGCCGTCCATTCCTGAAGCCAGGACTGCCTTCAAAGATTCTTCCTCGCAGTTGTTGCCCGGGAAGTAAATGACTGCAATGCTGGGTTTTTTTGTTGGCATTTTTAGTTTGAACTGGTGATTATTAGCTTTCTTTCAGCAGTTTATTTAGTTGTTGTTCTAACTGTTTAGTGTCTGGAAGGTATAGCTTATACTTTGAAACAAACAGCTTGTTTGATAATCCTCCAATAGTATATTTCACCAGAAAATGGTTCTTCTCGGCCGACAAAATGATCCCAATCGGCTCGTTATCTTCAGGCGAGTTCTCTTCTTCTTTAAAATAGTTGAGATACATGTTCATCTGACCTATATCTGCATGATTAACCTTCCCTATCTTTAAATCTATCAAGACAAAGCATTTTAGAAGCCTATGATAAAAAACCAAATCTACATAGTAATTGTTATTGTCTAATGTTAATCTAAACTGCCTTTTTACGAAAGTGAACCCTTTGCCAAGTTCAAGCAAAAACATCTGCAGATTATCTATTATTCTTTGCTCTAATTCCTTTTCAGAATATCTGTAATTTTCCGGAATATTAAGAAATTCCAAAACATATGGGTCTTTAATTGCATCTTCCGCTTTTTCAATCGCTAATCCTTTTTTTGAAAGCTCTACAACGCCTTTTTTGTTCCTGCTTAACGCGACCCTATGGAATAATGCGGAATTAATCTGCCTTTTAAGGTCCCTCACGGACCAATTCTCTTTGAGGCACTGGCCTTCATAAAACCGCCTTGCCAAATCTTCCTCAATAGACAGCAATTCAGAATAATGGCTCCAACTCAATTTTCCAGACACTGTCTGGAATTTTTTGTATTTCAGATAAAATTGCCTCATAAGGTAGACATTGCTTTTGCTAAAGCCTTTGCCATGCATTAATTTCAGGTCCCTAGATAGATGGTCTAATAAAGCAGCTCCATACTCTGCTTTTTCCTTCCCTTCCTGTTCGTATTCAACTATTCTTTTGCCTATTTCCCAATACGTTTTTACAAGGATATTATTGACTGCGGCATACGATTGTTTCCTGCCTTGCTCTAGGATTTGGGCTATGTTGTCTATAAGCTCACTGTAATTGCTTTCTTTTTTGACTGCAATATTGGGTTTTTTCATTTTTGGTTTTATAATTTTATTAATTTTTTGTTCATTTGGGTTTTTGTTCTTCCTAATCTTTCTGAAGCGCTTTATTTTTTTGTCATTTTGTTTCTATTTTTCCTAACACATTAAAATTTAATATTAAACAAAAAATTTACTTTGAAAATATTTTTTTATATTAATTATTTTTGTTATTTCGAAACTTTTAAATATGGGCGCCACATATTAGCACTTGATGCGGAGCATAAATCTTTAAGTGTTCATTAATCTGGTTCTGCGAACCCGTTTTTTATTTCATTGTCGTTGGGACAAATTGCCGGGCTAAGGAACCCGTTTTTATTCTTTTATTTTTGATTTAATTGCGGCCTTGATTTTTTTCTTGATTTCCTGCAAAATCCCTATTTCTTTTTTTGTGAAATTATCAGTTTTATTATTTTTGCTTCCAATAAGATAAAAATGAAGATTTCCTGAAAGATACTCAAAATTCAGTTCGTATTTATCCTTATAATAGGCAACAAAATCTAATGGAAATGTTGATTTGTCTCTAGGTTTTCTTTCTAGCCCGATGCTAGTCATTGACTTAATAAATCTCTTGAACTGGTCATCATTTACTGATATAGATATAAAATTGATATGGGTCCTCATTCCAGCGCCTCCACAAATCCAGTTGTCCACGCTTCTTTTAATTTTTCTATAGGCACTTCTATAATTTTTTTGCCGCTTTTGGTTATTATCAGACTTTTCCCTTTAGTCTTTCCCAATTTTATAAGAGGTATTTTATAAAACTTGAACATTGTATTGAGCTTTTCCAGATTCTTGTCCTCAACCTCAAAAACAAATCCCGGCGTTTCTGAAAACAGCGCCTTGTCTGCCCTTAAGTCAGTAAAGTCCAAGTTAATCTCTGCACCAACCGCGCCATCCGCATTTCCTCCTAAGAGCATCTCGGAAATTGTTGCAGTTAACCCCCCGTCTGAAATATCGTGGCAGGAAAGAAGCAAGCCAGCAGTAATGGCATCTATTATGGCGTAAATATTGTTCCTTTCCTTGTCAAAATCAATTATTGGCACGATTGCACCCATTTCTTCATTAACATCGTAATAAACAGAACCGCCTAGCTCATCTTTTCTGTCCCCGATCATGAATAATGCGGAATTTTCTTTTTTGACCTTCATTGTTATTGCTTTGCTGTAATCCCTTAATACCCCTATGCAGGCAACAATTGGGGAAGGATCAACGGCATTTCCTGATGCAGATTCGTTATAGAAGCTTACATTGCCTGAGATTACAGGCACAGGGTATTTTGTGCCTTTGTAGCATAGGTTCTTTGCTGCATCCGCTATTCCCCTAACTCCTTCGTAAAAATCATAGAATGCCTCGGGCTTTTCAGGGTTGCCGTAGTTTAAGCAGTCTGTCAAGGCGCTTGGAATTGCTCCGACTGCAGCAACATTTCTCATGCTTTCAGCCACTGCATTTACAGCGCCCCAGTAAGGGTCAATCCTGCAGTATCTTGGATTACAGTCTGACTTCAATGCGATTCCTAAAGGGCTATTATCAACAGCCCGGATTACGCCTGCATCCGCATACCCACTTTCAATGACTGCGTTGCCCATGACAGAAGTGTCATAATGCCTGAATGCCTTGGCTTTGCTGGCAACATTAGGATGCCTCAAAACCGACAGCAACGCATTATTATAGTCTTTTGGCTCCTTTAAATTCGGCTCTTCAAATTTTCTTTTTGGCGCCTTTTTCTCTCTCTCATATTTTATGCCTTGCGTAACAACCTTGGTTGGAACATTGCAGACCACTTTACCTTCGTGCTTCAAAATATAATCCTGCTGTGCCGTGACTTTTCCAATCATAAAAGCCCCAGCCCCCAAGCTGATATTTGGCAGCTCAAAGTCTTGGTTATAAATTTTTAAAAGTGTTTTTGTAAATTCAGGCGGGCATATCCATGTAAATCTTTCCTGCGTCTCAGAATTTGCAATAATATAAGGAGGAAGGTTACTCATTGAAACATTCACCTTGCTTAAATCAATATCAGCTCCAAAGTTTGCATCAGAGCAAAGCTCAGACGTGCTGCACATTATGCCGCCGGCGCCCATGTCCTTGAATCCAAGCGTTATATTTTGCTTTCTCGCTTCTTCAAAAACAGCATAGGAAGCCCTTATTATTACATTTTTTAAGAAAGGATCAGGCACCTGAACAGCTCCCCTGTTGCTTTCCCTGTCTTTCTCATCCAATATCAGAGATGCAAATGCCGCTCCTCCAAATCCGGAGTTGTCTGTTGCTTTTCCAACAATTATTATATCATAGCCCTCGGCATTCTGCGGAGCATAGCTGTGGATAATATCTTTTTCTTTTACAACTCCCAAGCATACTACATTAACCAGGCAGTTTTCATCAAAAGAGCTGTTGAAATACACATCTCCACATATGTTTGGGATGCCTACAGCATCTCCATAGCCAGCAATCCCATTTATGACTTCATTGGCAATGTACTTTACTTTGTTTTTGTTCTTTCCGTTTGGGTTGCCAAATCTTAAAGGGTCTGCTATCGCAATAACCTTTGCCCCCATACAAAGCACATCTCTTATTATTCCTCCAACTCCTGTTGCAGCGCCTTCATAAGGAACAACTTGGCTTGGATGGTTGTGGCTTTCATGGCTGACCACAATGCCGTACCTTTCTCCATTGACATAGCCGAGCTCCACAATTCCCGAGTCTTCTACAGGGCCTAGAATAACATTTGGAGCATTTGTTGGAAGCAATGCCTTAAGCACGCTTCTGCTGCTCTTATATGAGCTGTGCTCGCTCCATTGGATGTTGAAGATGTATAATTCCGTAAGTGTTGGATTTCTGCCTATAAGTTCGACGACTTTTCTTGCCTCGAAGATGCTCAATGAGATCGAGTTATTTTTCAGAAAATCGGAAAGCTGGCTATCGGACATTTCCTTTATGCCAATCAACTCGACGTCTACACCACCCATTTTGCCACAAGGAATTGGATAGACGTTTGATTTATATAAGTTTTGGTAAACTAATGTTTTACTATAATTGGCTCAACCTTTGTATCAATTCTTCAATATTTCTTATTGATTCCCTATGTTCAGGTTTTAAGCCATTTAATAATTCTGGCCACTTTTCTGGAGGTGTGACTTCTTCACCATTGAGGCGTCTAGTTAAAGGATCTAAGTGATTGGCTCCTACAATGACTGCTTTTTTACCTTTTAAGGTGGAACATAAGAGACTGGCATTAGGTCCTAATGTTTCATAGTCACGTATCATAGCTAAGTAGCTCCCAAATATCGAACCAGCATCCACAATTAATTGAAAAGAACTTTTATCTTTTATTTGCAACATTACAGCAAGGTAATATATCATTATATCGTTAGTATCTAGGTCTTTGTATCCCGGCTCAAGAGATTTTTTCACGTCTAGCAATGATTTCAGCCCATCAAGAATTTTTTTTGGATTTCCATTGTAATTGGAATAAATTTTTGAGCTTACTTCTAAGCCTGAGCCGCGAAATAGGTCTAAAACGGCAAATATTTCCCTTCTTACACCATACAATGAAGCAAGGCTCATAAAATCGCTGCCTTCTTCCAGAAAATGAGTTTTTCCATCAAATTTTCTTACAGCTAGTCCCTCGTAGCTGGTTTGATCTGCACTAGCTATCTCTATCTCTGCATCAATAGAACCCCCTTCCATAATTAAATGCTTACAGAGAGATAGTTGTTGAAGAAAATGTTTTGTCCTTGCTGGCCAACGCTTAAGATTAACCCTATGACAAACTCCAATAAGCACAATATCCTTTAAATCTTGGTATATTGGGGTGTTTAATTCATTGTATTTAGATTTACTATACATCATAACATTGGAATATCTTTTCGTTTAAAAATATGATGGATGGGAATTTATTTTCCAGAAAATTGTATATAGATTTACACTATAATTATAATCCTGTTCAATATTAAACCATCTCCCCAACCAGATAAATCGACCCTGTCACAACAACCAAATCATTTTTATTTGCTATCTTTCTAGCATAGTCCAATGCTTTTTTTGGATTTTTGATTATTTCAGTTTTTATTTTTTTATTTCTATTTATTCCATTGAAAATTTTTAATACTTGATGCGGTTCAGCAGCTTTTTCATTCATTGACTTTGTAAAAATTATTTTTGACGCCAAAGTATTTGTTATTTTTAGCATTTCACTGATATTTTTATCATTGGAAAATCCCATTACAAAAATGAAATTTTTTATGTTTTTTTTCTTTTTAATAGCTATCAGTTCTTTCTTCAGAGCCTGAAACCCGTGCGGATTATGGGCGCAGTCAACAAGGACGTTTTTTGATATAAATTCCAGCCTCCCTTCCCATTTGGTATTCCTTAGCCCATTAATTATTTGCTTTTCATTTATTTTAACTGAATAGTTATTTTTTAAAATTTCTATTGCTGTCAGTGCAATGTCCTTGTTTTCCTGCTGGAATGCCCCATTTAAATATTTAAAATCGGTTTCATCATGTTTTTTAGCCAAATAAAACGGAGAATTTCTTTCTTTTGATGTTTTTTTAATGACTCTTAATGCCGCCCCTCCTTTAGCCCCAGTAACAACAGGAACAGTATCTTTTATTATCCCAGCCTTCTCAAATGCTATTTTTTTGATTGTGTTGCCAAGCAAATTAGTATGCTCCAGCCCAATATTAGTAATGACAGAAATAAGCGGTGTTACAACATTGGTAGCATCCAGCCTCCCACCCAACCCAACTTCCAGAACCGCAAAATCCACCTTCTTTTCCCTAAAATGAAGAAATGCCATTGCCGTTGTTATCTCGAAAAAGCTCTGGTTTGTGATATATGGCTTCAATTTGAGAAAATAATTAACAATTTCTTTGTCAGTTATTAAGCTATCATTTATCCTTATCCTTTCATTGAATTTCTTCAAATGGGGGCTTGTGTATAGCCCGACTTTATATCCTGTCTCTTTTAGAACGTAAAAAAGCATTGCGCATACGCTGCCTTTTCCGTTTGTGCCTGCAATATGGATGCATCTTAATTCATTTTGAGGATTCCCTATTTTGCCAAGAAGGCTTCTTATAGGGTCGAGGCCAAGCTTTATTTTTGAGCTTTCCAGGCTGTAAATGTGCTTCAGTATTGTCTTGTAACCCACATAATTGGTAAATTTGAGCAAATTAATAAAGATTGTTGAAGCGGCAGCGTTCAAAATCTCGCCAAAGGCTCGGTTTTAGCATCAGCTCGCATGCAAATTTGTTAGTTAAAACGAAAATTCCCATTGCAATTTCCTTTTCGTTTGCTTCTGACTGC
>JACOUX010000026.1 GCA_016177615.1 Candidatus Woesearchaeota archaeon
GAAAATGAATAAACTTAATGCATATTTTGTTCTTCTTCTTTGTTTAAATCTGCTTTTCTTTGGTTTTTCCAATTTTTCTACAGCTATGGCAAAATTGTTTTGTTTAGCAATGTCAACAATTTGTTTGGATATTTTATGACAATATCCATCAACTTTAGACCATATAGGCCTAATCCTCTTTAACTTTGCTAATTTATTGTGTTTCCCCCTCAAAAAGAATCTTTGCTTTCTATTGGCAATTCTCAATGCTTTTAATTCTGATCCACCAAAAAATCTAACGAAATTTGGTTTTGGATGTGTGAGTTTGCAATATTTGCATAAAATGTCGTCCATTTGTTTTTTTAATGATACTATTGTAGCAAGATTTGTCGTTCCTGCATCTAACCCTATAACTCCTGCATACTCTGTTTTTAAAGGAGTTTTTGTGTCAATTGTGTACTGTAGATAATAATCAAAATCATCATTATCAGAAATACTCTTCCTGAGAAGATAGGAATATTTTGAGCCTCCATTTAGTATTCTTTTTAGATTTTCATTAATATATTTTTTACCTTGTTCATTTTTGATATTTGTACCATAAAATTTATACCATCCAGTAAGCTTCTTATCAAGGGCTAATCTTACAAGGTTTTCTTCAATTTTGAATGTTTTCTTTGGGTCAGATTCACTTAACTGTATTCTACTACCCTTAAAATTTATTGGTCGCACTTTTCTTAATGATTTTTTGTCTCTTTCTATATTCCTCGTCATTACTTTTATTTTACCTTTAATGTTTGAAAGGGTATACCCTCTTTTTTTATCAAGAGCGTTCTTATCGTAGTTTTTATGTAGGAAACGTAATGTTCTTTGCTTCTCAAGCAGAGGTAATTCGTGCCTTATTTCTGGTTTTTCGTAAAGCTCTTCAAAGTATTGAAGTTTTTTTATAAATTTTAGAAGTTTCTTTCTTTTCTCTTTTCTCTGTCTTTCTAAACTTTCTAAAATATTCACGGCATCACCAAATGCCCAATGCCTGTGAGTATCAGAAATCTTCTTTGTTGCATTATGAATATTAAAAGCAGATGCTACCTTTTTACCTCTAACTGGAATTATTTTTTTCCTTAATGCATTATCACTAAGATTTTCTTTATAACAATCTTTACATATTTTTTTTGAATTACCTTGATTTTGATAAGTTATTTCTTTTTCTGAATTGCAATAATCACAAATATTCATATCATACTTCCATTTTTTCGAATCTTGTTCTTTTCTTCCAACAAATTTGATTAGTTTTCTTTCCCTATGAATTAGTTTGGCACAAAAATTAACAGCTTTTGAATATTCATCAAAATATTTATTAAATTCTTGCTTTTGTTCTGAAGAAATGTTTAGTTTAAATTTTATTCCAGTTATCACTGGCTCTATATTTTTATCTTCTATATTTGTAGAAATAGACTCTTCCATCTACAACCCCCAGCAAATCTTCTTATAGCAGCAGTCAACGCATCTTTTTTTGTAAGGCGTCATTTCCGGAATTTCCTCATTTTTTATTATATTCCTGATTTCATCCGCAATAGCAAAAATTTCCTGCTTATTGCTTAGATCCACCTTTACCAAACTATTCGACTTCAAAAACTTGATAAAACCGAAAGGCACTTTGAGCTTGAAAGTGTCTTCTATCAGCACCCCCTCAAACATAAGCTGGTAACGCTGGGTTATATAAACTTTTCTCGGCTTAAAGCTGTATTTTGCCTGTATGGGATATGCTTCCTTTTTGCTGTCATCAAATATAATGCAGTCTGTCAATGTCTGAAAGCCATGCTCTTTTGATTCCAAGCGAGTATTGTAAATCTTTTTGAACTTTGGAAAATCCTTAATTATCTTTGTTCTTCTTGATTTGGATTTGAATTCATCATATTTTTCCCTGCCTTTGAATTCTTTTTTGGTGGTTTCCTGCGGAATCTTCAAGACATGCATGAAGTAAATAATTCTTGGGCAATAAGCGTAATTCAGAAAGTCTTTGGCTGAAAGGTTGTCATTTATCATCTGCATTGCTTAATATAAGAAATTCTTTTTGCCTAACTTTCTCTTCATCAAACCTGCCGACTATTTCTTTTGAAGTAAAGCATTCTTTGCATGAAGGCATGATAAAAACGCAATCTGAAGACTCATGGACAAACTCTCTTATTTCTATTGCAAACATCTCAGCCTTATTTTTGGTTAAATTCCCAATAAATGCACTTTTTTGTATTCTGTCAAGTCCGTAATTCTTGCATTTTGATGCGACCCTGTTCCTTGTTTTGTTGCTGCTTATGTCATATATAACCCAGAAAATCATTTTACCACCTATAGATAAAAGGCTCATAGCTCTTTGTCTGGTCCAGCAGAAATCTTACAATATTGCGCGCCTGCTCTAAAATGACCTGTTTAAAAGTTAATTTTTTGTTATTAAATTTTATTTTCTTAGTCAGCCTGCCTAAGACAGCTTCAAGAACTTTCTTTCTTCCGCTCTTGCTCAGCATATATCTATCTTCGACATTCTCAAAATGTTTATCATCCAGCTGCTTTTGGGAAACTAAGGTTATGATTGCCCTGTCAACAATAGGCTGCCTGAATTCCTCTATCAAATCAAGCGTCATGCAGGGCTTTCCGTATCTGTCCGTATGCAAAAAGCCCAAATACGGGTCTAAGCCGGAAATAATGCAGGCTCTTTCAATTTCATTGTACAAAATTCCATAGCCATAGTTTAGCATTATGTTGAATTCATCTTCTGATTTCCTGTCCCTAATTTCAAATGGAATTATTTTGGTCAGACATTCAAAATATTTAGAGGCAAAATACCCTTCTATGCCCAATAATTCCTGACGCAAATCGTCTATCTTGCCACTTAGATTATCAATATTGTTCTTATTAAGTTCCAGTTCTTTGATTTCGGCAGAAAATAAATTATTTCTTTCTTTGCTCAGGGATTTCAAAAGATAAAGCTGATTTCTTGTTTTTGCCCTTATGAAATTTTTGACTAAAATCTGCCCTTTATCGGAATAATATGCTTCCAATTGCCTTCTTCTTGTAAGTGTTGTGCCGCCAAGCTTGCAGGGATAAATTCTTGCGTATGGAGTTCCAAAATAGTTAGTATAAACTATATCTATCTCTTTCTCCATAGCCAGCTTTACGGCTCCGGCAGATACGGAACAAGGTGAAGCAATTAAAATCTGGCTTACATTATCAGCAGAATATTCCTCTTTCTTATCTTTTGTTTTTATTTGAAATCTATTTTCAATTTTTCCAATAAAAGTTCCAAATTTATCTATAACTATCTGCATTTTACTTAAATAACACAAACATCTTTTTAAATTTTTCTACTAATAAGTAGTTCTAAAATTTAACAGAAAACTTTAAATAAACTCTTATTAAAAAATCATTCATGCACGAGCAAATAAAAAAAGACATTCTTGCCGTATTTATAGGGATTGCCGAGATTCTTAAGTCAAGAGAAGACTCGGACACTGCCCAGATAAAGGAGCTTAGCAACCATACAATACACAACGCAAGCATATTCCAGGATGAAGATTCTATTTCCGCGGCAATCCTGATTTATTCCTTGTCGAAGATAATGGAAAGAGACCAGAAGGGGCTGGATTACAGGAAACTTTCAGGCATGCTGAATTCATGCATATCAAGCCTGAAAAAAGATGACGACTCCGGCTTCAGGAAATCTGTCAAAAGCATTTTCAGCTTCATAAGGACAACGGACAGCAGGCTGAAGATGTTCGTGCACGAGGTCATCAACCAGGCCCGGATAAAAAAGGGCTGCAAGCTCTGCCAGCACGGGATTTCCGTGGCAAGGGCATCAGAAGTCCTTGGCATCTCAAGGTGGGAGCTGATGAATTACCTGGGAAAGACCACATCCATAGACAGGTTCAGGGAGCCGATAAGCATAAGCAGCAGGCTAAAATCCGTAAGAGGAATGTTTTCATGAAATCCATAATATTTGACGCAGGCCCTATAATAAGCCTGGCTACAAATAACCTTTTGTTTATACTTGAGCCGCTGAAAAAAAAATTCAACGGAAGGTTTCTCATAACAAGCAGTGTTAAGAGGGAGCTTGTTGACAGGCCGCTTGAGATCAAAAAATTCAAGTTTGAGGCGATTCAGGTTGAAAAGCTGCTTGAGGATAATGTCCTTGAAGTTGTGGACAACGATTTCATAAGGGAAAAAACGCCGCATTTTCTTGATGTTGCGAACAGCACTTTCATGGCATACAATAATTACATCCGGATTGTGCATTATGCGGAGATATCCGTAATCGCGGCCGCAATTAACTTGCAGGCAGAATCCATAGTGATTGACGAAAAAACAACAAGACTATTTATTGAAGAGCCGAATATACTGCTTGAAATTTTAAGAAAGACATTGCGCGCAGGCGTAAGAATAAACGAAAACAATTTAAAAGAGTTTAGAAACATAACCAGAAATGTGAAGGCAATACGCTCGGTAGAGCTTGTTGCTGTCGCATACGAGCAGGGGCTGCTGGACAGGTACATTACCAAAATGCCTGATGCGAGAAAAAACCTGCTGGAAAGCGTCCTATGGGGAGTAAAGCTAAACGGGTGCGCAGTCTCAAGGGAGGAAATCGAGCAGCTGATAAGGATGGAAATAAAATGAAAGAATTTCAAATTGATGAGGCAAAGGCAGAAGTGCCTGTTGCGCAGAAGACAGGCAACGGAGGAGGTTTAAGCCCTACTTTTTGTGTTGCAATGCTCAAGAACGGAACTACTGCCAAGCTTGAGGGGAAAGCCGAGGATTTTCTTGAAACAATAAGAGGCTCGGATTTTGCATGGGTTAACGTGCAGGTTTCGGATTTAAAAGAAGACGGGATAAACATTGCATCCATGTTTGGCTTCAAGCAGTCCATAATCAACGAGCTTGTCTCCCAGAGATTTTCAGGGTATGATGACCACACCACAGAGCTTGGTCTGCTGCTTCCTGCAGTGCATGTCACGCAGCTTACAGTCACCATAAATAAGCTGATAATCCTCATAAAATCCAATCTAATCATCACTATACATGATGAGCACGTCACGAGGCTAATCAAATTTGCAAGATACGCTATTACTTTCTTCAAGAAAGTGCCCAAGAATCTTGAGGATATAGATAAAATTTCTCTCGTTCTTATAAGGATAATGGATGAGAACAATGAAAGAAATTTTGACGGCATCAGGTCTATACAGGAGCAGGGCGAGGAGATTAGCAAGTATCTTGTGGAAACCAATAAGTTCAGGCAGGAGCTTGGCAGCGACATTTACAAGATGAAGCATGCCCTGATATCCTATCTTGAGGCATTATGGGCGACCCTGGATGTTGTGCATTATCTTAGGTATGGAGATGCGGAGCTCATAACTGATGATCCGATAATACTGCAAAAGGTTGGCATGCTGAGCACTGACCTTACAAGGCAGATTTCCATAAGCGAGCAGATGTCGACAGTTCTTGCTTCAGGTCTTGAGGTGCTGCAGAGCATTTACAACAACCAATTGACAATGCTTAACAACAAATTCTCTTTGCTTGCAGTTTGGCTTGCTGTCCTTGGAACGGCTTTTATAGTGCCAAACACGATAGCAACTATATTCGGGACCCCTGTAGCAGAGCATATTAACTGGGAATGGCAGGCAGCTATACTGGTTCTATCAACCATTTTGTCTGTTGCCATTGCCTATTGGGCTTTGAGAAAAAAAGGATTGTGGCCGAAGGCTGAGCAATAGAATTAAATTGACAGCAACTTTTATATAACTTTCCCAATTCTTTACTTTAGGGTGGTATGCTGTTGATAAAAGGACAGATTATTTCTGGAGAATTTGGAAAAATTATTGCAAGGCAGAAGTCAGGGGAAAGCATAGAGATAGGCGAGCTTTTGATTTCTGGCTCTGATGAGGGAAGGATACTTCTGCAGGTTTTTGACCTTGTTTACGGAAGCCAGATTTCGCAGCAGAATCTTGAGATGATTTCCGGAATTAAGCTGGAGGAAAATACGGATATTGAGCTTTTTGACGCCAATTTAAGGAATTATACGCTGGCAATGATGAAACCGCTCGTGCTGATAAGGGAAAAAAACGCAGCTGTAAGCAAGCTGTTGCCAAAGGTGTTTTCTGATGTAAGGCAGATCAGGGAAGAGGACTTGTTATTTCTTGCCAAGCCGAAGAACCCCTTATTTGTTGGTAACCTAAGAAGCGGCTCAAAGCTTCTTGATGTCCCCATTTATCTTGACGGAGAGAAAATGTTTTCCCACCACATTCTTATAGCTGGGACTACAGGAAGGGGCAAGAGTGTTTTGATCTCAAACATTTTGTGGAATGCAGTTGGAAGGGCATATTGCGGAATCCTTGTTTTGGATCCTCATGACGAGTATTATGGGAGGAATAAGACAGGGCTTAAAGACCATCCAAACAAGGAGAATATTGTTTATTATACTTCAAAAAATGCGCCTATAGGGACCAACACATTGAAGATAAATCTTAACATTATAAAGCCGCATCATTTCGACGGAGTTGCTGACCTCAGCGATGCACAAAGGCAGTCCCTTAACCTTTATTTCAAGGAATTTGGTGAGAAATGGGTAGAATCAATAATTCGTGAAAAGGAATTGGCAATAGGAAAAGTCTTCAGGGATGACACTCTTGCCGTAGTTAAAAGAAGGCTGCTTTATCTTCTGGACTTGGAGTTTTCAAACAGCCAGCTTTTCTGCAATGGAATCTTCCAGTTAAACTCCGGATTTGCCACAATAGGCGATATTTGCAGGAACCTTGAAGATGGAAAAATAGTTATAATTGACACATCAAATTTTTCCGGAGCTGTTGAGCTGCTTATAGGTAGCCTTGTCGCAAATGAAATTTTTCATAGGTACAAATATCATAAAATGAATGGAAGCCTGGATTCAAAGCCCGTTATATCTATTGTCCTGGAAGAAGCTCCGAGAGTTTTGGGCAGGGAAGTGCTTGAAGCAGGCCCAAATATATTCTCAACAATAGCAAGAGAAGGAAGAAAGTTTAAGGTTGGATTGACTGCAATAACACAGCTGCCTTCCCTGATTCCAAGAGAGATTCTCGCAAACATTAACACCAAAATAATCCTTGGCATCGAAATGAAGCCTGAAAGGCAGGCAATAATTGAGAGTGCGTCGCAGGATTTAAGCGATGACGACAGGACAATAGCATCTTTGGACATTGGAGAAGCGCTGATAACCAGCAATTTTGCGAGATTTGTTACTCCAATTGGGATTCCTTATTTTGAGGATGTTGTGAAGAGGGCTATTGAAGTGGAAGATAATGCCTTAGATTTCAGTGAGTTGAAATGACCTCAACTTATTCTTTTTCTCTTATAAACTTCCATAAAAAATCAAAATAATTCCTATAGTTATCGGTTATTTCCCTGTTTTTTATAACAATGGCTGTGAAAAGGTCGCCTACAAAAAAAAACTGCGTAAGAACATCGCCAAAAATGAATATCTCATTTGGATTTTTTGCCTCTGAAGGCAGCCTTTTGAATTTTGTGTATTTGACCGGAATTATCTTTTCTTCTGCAGACATTAAGTACCTGCTCTTAATTTTTAGCTTTCCCCTTTCGCTGTACCACCTTATATGATACGGACCTCCTAAATACCTGCATTTCTGCTGCTGGACCGAAATGCCAAGAATCTCCTTTTTCGTCTTTAATGATTCCCTTATCGACATTGCAAGAATTGTTTTGAAGCCCTCTCTGCCTTCATAGACTTCTATAATCGGCCTGTTTGCAGTGATTTGTACGGGAGAAAGATCAGGCAGAATTTTTACAATCTCTTCCTTTAATTCTTCTAAATCCTTTTGCCTGCTTTCAAGATAATCGATTAGCTTTTCAGGCTCGGCTGCCCTAAAGTATTTTTTGTCATTTCTTATAACATAAGCGACAATTCCTTTTTTGATTAAGGTGCTAATGATGTCATAAACGTTTGTCCTTATCAAGCCTGTTTTCTTTGAAATCTCGCTTGCCATCATCTCTCCATGACTAAGCAGCGACTCATAAATTTTGACTTCCCTCTGGGACAAGCCAGCTTTTATCAGGATATCCTCATGCATGCGTATGTGATTTTTCCTCTTCTATTTAAAGTTTTTGTACTTTAAAAGTACAACAAAGATTTTTAAATGTAATTATTTAAAAGTGATAATAATAAAATGCCAATCGACGAAAGAATAATGGAAGGTGGAGCCAATAAAGATAGTGAAAACCTGGAAGGAAGGCTAGGATTCAAAGACGCACTCAAGAAATTCACCTGGTGGGATTGGACAAAAATAGCAGGATTTAATGCAATTGGCGCAATGTTTAGCGGCGGGCTTCTTGGATATGGGGCACTAAATGTGCTGGCAACCACCGCCTCGTTTGTGACATCCAACTATATCAGCAACAGGAAAAGGGGCTTCAGGAAGAAAGAGTTGCAGACTGACTTTAACTTGGGCGCAGGTTATACGCCTGCAATCTACGGATTTCTGAAGTACATAGACAGATATACCCTAAATCCCGCGCTTTGGTCGGCTGCCTATGCCATCGGAATGTACCCATTTACTGTAATTACAAGAGGAATGAAATACCTTATTGATAAGTACAGCCCATTAACCTTTATTAAGGGAATATTTAAGGGGGAGCCGATTAAAGACGTAAAACATATAGCCAAAGATGCAATTAAAGATTCAATTCCAAACAGCACAAAGTCCGCTCTTTACCTTACTTTGCCAGTTGCCGCTTCCCATTACCTTCTTCCGAGCAATCTGTTGATTGCGTCACTTTACCCCCTTAGGACCGCTTACAGGTACATAATGGAAAGGCAAGAGAGAAAAAAATACCAGCCTAGCTTAAGCTATGCCTGAAATACGCCTGATAAATTAAAAATTAATAACAAAAAATAAAAAAAATAAGAATTTATCTCCTCCTCTTCCTGCCGCCTCGGTTCATCTTTGCCATTGCGACATTTCCCTTCTTGTCGACAAAGTAGAGGTAGCCAGCCTTTCTCTTGATCCCGCACTTGTGCAGGACTTCCTGCTTCTTGCTGGACTTCTTGCCGGCCCTCGCCATCTGAACTCTGGCGCAGTCGCCGTGCTTGTTCACAAAATAAAGCCATCCTGGCTGTCTCTTAACCCCGCATCTGCATACTACTTCTGCCATTTAATCACCTTTTATGTGTTTTTTGACGAGAAGAGAACAGACGTTGCTTATATAGTTTGCGGTTTTGAGGAGCGGGGTTGCCATTTTTCCAAATTATTTCCGTCGTCATTTGGGCAGCCTTGCCCTCTTCTCCTTCTCAGGCTGCTCTAAATAGTTTTCATCAGAGATTATAGATTTTCCAATCCTTTTCTCAGCGTCTTTTCTTGCGTTTCCCGCAACTTCACCGCCTTCTCTGGCTGCCGCTTTATTTTTCCCAAAGCCTATTGCATCTTTGTTTTTGGTGATTTCTGTGGTTACTCTTTCCCCCAGCATAGAAAAAATCAATTCCAAGTCGTTCATGTGGTCTCTTAAGTTTTCTTTTTTCAATCCTTTACGCTTTTGGTATTCACTTGGCGTCATGCCAAATGTTGCTTTGGAAATTTCTGCTGTGAGAATGGCATACTCTTTGTCTGTTTCCACGCCCCTTTTCTTCCATTCATCTGTTAATTCGTCTCTTATTGCAATGCCCCTTACTCTCTTTTCAATCCAATCTTCAGAATAGCCCTTGGCTTTGTAAATCTCTTTCATTCGCTTTTGTGCTAATTCAGGATTTTCTATTTCTTGCACCCTTTCATAGCCAACTTGTGCCAGCCATCTTTTGAATGGTTCTGCTTTTGAAGATGTGATAGATTGGATAATACGGAAAATGCCTTCTGTATTGGCACAATTCATGTTCTGTGAACCGCCTGCAGTTGGGATAGCAAGGGTATGTACAATTTGTACCCACCCTTTGGCAAGCTCTTCATCCCTTTGTTTCATCTTCTGGATATACTGCTTGGGGTCTTTAGAATCAGTCAAAACAAATATAACATCCTCTACCGCAAACCACCATTCATTATTATTCCAAGCTCTTCTGATTTTTTTGCCTTGGAATACCACAAGAGCGTTTTTTTCTTCCATTTTTTCACAGCCTCGCTATTTTATTCCATTGGGATAGTATTCGCATATTTACCATCTTTTCCATCCATCTGGCACAGCTACCTTGCGTTTGCATTTTTTATGAGCATAGATCCCCTTGTATTCAACATAACCTTTATCACCACAAGGACGCGTAAAGCTTACAACACTGCACTCTTTGCCTAATGAATCCACCTTTTTTCCACACACAGTACATTTTAAATATCTACATTTTTTATACCTTGTCAAAGAAACTATGCGCATAATTGCTTCTTTCTCTCTTTTAAGTGAAAGAGTACAAGAAAATCCATGCCTCAGCACTGGCTTATGTATCTTTTTTAGGCAGTATTTATAGATGTATTTATCGCAATCTATGTCGTTGCAGTTGCCTTCCAGCGCAGCATCAATTTCCTGCAATCTTTCCGTTAGGAAATAAAATTCTTCTCTTTTGTTGTCTATCATTTTGTAGGGAGTTTGTTTTATCTTTTTTCACAGCATCTCTATATTTCTAATCTTTATCTCCTCTTCATTTCACACACTCTTTAAGCCTGTCCAATAGCTTAAACGCTTCTTTGTCAAATTTTGAAAAGGCAAACCATTTCTTGCCCAAATCTTTTAGAGAAGCACCAAAATGATAAACTTTATCTTCATCAATTATCAAAAACCGGTCATGCGAGTAATTAAACTTCTTGATAAATACTTGAGAGTACTGGGAATTATATTTTGAAATATCAAGCGACAATTGCTTGGTTATTTCTTTTGTGAATATAGTAACTCTTACGCCGCTATTTCTCTTAGTAAAAAGAGCCAGGACAGAGTCATCAACATAATTGTCAATCAAATCAATTGATTTATTAGCAGATCTTATCAAATCCGAAACAAATCTGTAAGAGTCAAAAATCTGCCCGTCAAAAAATATGCCTTTTTCAGGCTTTATGCCTTTGTCCTCAATAGCATTAAACACCTGCTCAAATTTTTTATCATATTCAATATGCTTTTTTTCGACATTATCCAGCCTTTTGAATATCTGGGCATTTGAAGCTATGAATCTTCTCATTGATACAAAAGCATTTATTATATTTATGCTGATATTTACAGCAGTATCGCTCCTTAGAACTCCTGAAAGCATGGCAACTCCCTGCTCTGTAAACGCATAAGGAAGATTCCTTCTCCCGCCCCAACCCGCGCTTGAAGTCACATTTTGTGATGCCAAGTTTTTATAGTCTTTCTCATCCAGCTGAAACATGAAATTTCTAGGAAACCTTCCAATATTTCTTTTTACAGCCTGGTTGATGGCTCTTGTTTCAACATTGTAAAGCTCAGCTAAATCTCCGTCAAGCATTACCTGAAGGCCGCGGACTGTATAAATTTTGCTTTTAATCTTATTTTCATTCAAGATTATTTCAGTTTTCATTTATTTACAGCCTCGCTATCTTCCCTGCATCAGTTAATCTCAAAGGCTCTTCGTCTTCTATCAAGTCCATGTCTTTCAGCTCGCCAATTGAACGGTAAAGCATTGCAGTTGACAAGTCAATCTTTTTTGCTAATTCGCTTGTGTTCTCATATTTTCCAGTGTCAATGTATTCAAGGATTTTTTTCTCGCTTTCAGTTAATTTAAAACTCAACCTTGGCAGATAAACAACAGAGCTTTTATCCTCTTCGGGATTGTAAGCAATTTTCTTCACTCTGTCATGCCTGGCATAAGCAGCAAACAAAAGCCCAATTGCTTTAGTCTTTCTACCGGCAGTTATGTTGATATAAATAGAATCCTCTTTCGGCTGCAGGTCAATGACTTCAACGCATTTTGTGGCTATGCTGACTATATCATAAACATCAGTTTTGATTACTTTAACCTCAATTACCTTTCCAAGAGAATCAGAAATAATCTTCAGGCTTTTCTCCTGCTCAGGGCTTGGCTCTTTATCTACAAGCAGAATCAGCCTTTCAGGCCCAAGCCTTGTAGTTGCCAATATAACCGGCTCAGGACTGTACAATGTAGCTATCAGAACCTTTTTTCCCATATCATTACCACCCTCCGGCTCTATTATCAAAGGCTCGCTTATATAATTTTCCATAGTATTAGAAAATAAACATTTCTTTATATGCTTTTCTATTATTTAGTAGAATATTATACTATAAAATATAAATATTTAAATACAAGTGAATTTTCCAACATGACTGAGGTGAGCGAAAAATGAAAATTTCAGAAAAATTAGCCATAACAAGAAGGCTGGAAGGCGAATTGACAAGATTATATGACCTGAGGGAAAGCATTGCGAAGCAGAGCTTCAAAGAATCAGCCATAAGGACAGAGAAAGATACAGCAAAGGAAATTGAAAAACGGCAGAAAGAATTTCTGGAAAGCAAGAAATCCAAAGTGGAAGATATTGACAAAAGGATAAAGCAGCTCACGAAAGATATTGTTGAAGGAAAAAACCAGCTCAATAAAAAAAATGTTGAAATCGGAATTGACAGAAAGCTTGTGGAAATTAAATACCTCAGAATAGAACTTTCCAAGTTAATGAGGCTGGCAAAGGTCAGCAGTTACTCTGATTCATTAGATTCTGATGTGTTTGAGGAATTAGGGATATCAGCAAAAATAAAGGAGTTTGAGGAGAAAAAGCAAAAGATTGACAGTGAAATCCAGAAAGCAAACTGGTCAATTGAATTGTGATCCTATGTGCATCATAGGATGCGTGATTGGCTGCGCAAACTGGGCTGTATCAGCCCTTTGACAATGGCTCAATGAAAAACGTCCCTGCATTGCAAATTCGACATTAAAAGGGTCGTGAACTGAACTTGCGGTTAAAGATCATCACCCTATGAACTTATGCTTTTAAGGGAATTAAAGCGCCATGCCTTGGCATTAAAGATTATCGGCGCAGCCAATCACGCATTTAATTAAAGTGACGTAAATGATCAACAAGGAAAATCTGTCGGAATTCAGGAATCTGCTGGAAAAGTCCTCTCTTAAGGCAAATGACAAGAAAGCATTAAGCTTTGCAATAGAATTCATGGAAGGAAGGCATGACATTAACTTGTCAAGCAAGAGCTTCTTGCTTACAGGCGAGCCTGGAGTTGGCAAAACGCATTTAGTCCAGTCTTTTCTTAATATATTTGACATTCCAGTGATTTATCACGGGTGCAGCGCTATCACTCATAATAGGATAATCTCATGCAGCAGCCTTGAAAAGGCAATTGAGGAGCTCAGCAAACATGAGCGCTTCCTGATATTCATTGACGATTTAAGCTACGTATTCAAGTACAGCGAATTTGATGAAATAAGCGCAGGAGACAGAAAAGACTTCATGAAGATAGCAGATTTACTGAAAAGCAGCGATAAGAGAGTATTGTTTTTTGCAACAGCAAACCAAACTTCTTTCCTTGACGAATCAATTCTTGACAGGATTGATGTGAAACTGGAAATGGATACTCCTCTGGAATACACAAAATTAGCTTTTTTGCAGGCAAGATACTCTGAAATTGCAAACAAGAAACAAATAAGCTATCTGGCAGGGCATTCTCTGGGCTATAATTTCAGGGACTTGCCTGAAGTAATAAAGATTGCTTACAGGCAGGGTAATGGAAAAATCACATTAACGGGGCTTGGCATGTCAATCAAGGAGTACGTGCCTACGGCAATGCAGCGGTATAAGGTATTAAACGGCATAAAGGTTAATTTTAGCAGCGTAATAGGCAAAGAAAAAATAAAGAGCGAGCTGCAGAATGTCATAGTTTCCATAAAGAGAAAAAATTTGGCTAAAAAGCTCGGGCTTAAAAGGCATAATCTTTTCGTATTTGACGGTCCGGTCGGAACAGGAAAAACTTTCATGGTTAAGGCGCTTGCCGGAGAGCTGAAGTTTCCCATCATAAACATCAGGGCGCATGATTTCTTATCCCGCAACAGCTACAATACAATACAGTCGCTTGGCAATTTCGCGAAAAGATTTGAGAACTGCATAATATTCGTTGATGAGGCCGATAAGCTTATCGGGAAGGGCAACTATGATGAGGATTCTGTATTGGACGGCCAGATGAACGAAATCTTTGACGGGATAGAATCAATAACAAACGCTTTGGTCATAATTGCAGTGAACAACAGCATGCGCTTCGGAGCTGGATTCTGGGACAGGTTCGCGGCAATCAAATTTGAAATGCCAAATAAATTTGAAAGAAGGGAGTTTTGCAGAAATTTACTGGGCAAGTTAAAAGCAGATGTCAATTATGATGAAGTCGCAAGGCTCACAGAAGGAATGTCTTACAGAGACATAGAGAAGGTCTGCAATAATGTTTTCTACAGTATACTGCAGGGGCGCAATGAGGTAAACATGCCAATGATAAGCGAAGCTGTGAAATGCTTCAGGCCAGGCGATGCGGAAACAGAGATTTTTGGGTGATGAGTATGGAAATTAAAAAGATAAATTGGGTATTTTGCGCGTTTCCAGTCCATACTTTTAAATAATCCGTTTCATTCCTTTCTGTTATGAAATTCGCCCATTTAGCTGACTGCCATATCGGCTCATGGAGAGATCCCAAGCTGAAGGACACTAGCACTATCGCTTTCATAAAGGCGATGGATAAGTGCATAAGGGAAAAAGTTGATTTCATTCTTATCGCAGGTGATTTGTTCAATACATCTTTTCCAAGACTGGACAATCTCAAAATGGTTGCCTCAAAGTTTAAGCAGCTAAAGGATCTTGGTATTCCAGTCTATATTGTTCCAGGCTCTCATGACTACAGCCCGAGCGGAAAGACAATTCTTGATGTTCTGGAAGAGGCAGGCTTGTTCATCAATGTTTTCAAAGGAACTGTTGAGGATGGCAAATTAAGATTAAAATTCACAATTGATGAGAAAACAGGAGCAAAAATCACGGGCATTTTGGGTAAAAGGGGGGCGCTTGAAAAATCATATTATGAAAAATTAATTACAGAACATCTTGAAAAGGAAGATGGGTATAAAATCTTCCTCTTCCACTCCGGAATAGACGAGTTGAAGCCAAAGGAAATGGAAAACATAATTACCCAGCCACTGTCATTGCTGCCAAAAGGATTTGATTATTATGCAGGAGGCCATGTCCATATTGTTGATGACAGGCAGATTGAGGGCTATGGCAGGATTGCCTACCCTGGTCCTTTGTTTCCAAACAGCTTTTCAGAGCTTGAGAAGCTTGAGAGGGGGGGGTTTTACATCATTGAAGATGATGCTCTAAGGTTTGAGCCGATACAGATTTACAACATTGAAAAATTTCAGTTAAAATGCGACCACATGAGCCCAGAGAAGATAAAAAATGAAATTTTAAATAATTTTAAAAATCAGGAATTAAACAACACCATCGTATTGATAAGATTGCAGGGCATTTTGGAATCCGGCAGGCCAAGCGATATAAACTTCAAGGAAATATTTGAGTTTCTCTACAGCAAATCAGCTTATTTTGTGATGAAAAGCTCGCATGCTGTCATGTCAAAGGAGTTTGAGGAGATAAAGACCGATGCAAGGAATGTCGAGGATATAGAATCATTTTTGATAAAGGAGCATCTTGGGCAGATAAAAGTGGAAAATCTTGATTTGGAGAAGGAAGAAGAGCTGATAAAGAGCTTGATGAAGGCGCTCTCCGCTGAAAAGCAGGAGGGGGAGACTGTGCCTGATTTTGAGAAAAGGGTTAAGGAAGAGGCAGGCAAGGTTTTGGAATTGGAGTTGTGACTATTTATGAGTCAATACAAAACGAAAGATTTATAAGTTGTTTATTATTCCTTTCATATAATGGTAAATCAACTAATAAGCAACCAGCAATACACATTACCTAATGACACTCAAACGACTAAAGGAAATTTCTATTTTGGAATTATAGAGTATGGTCTTAAAAAACTTGTTTCATATCATGATGAATTTCTGCAGTTGCAAAAACCAACATTTCCCCCTTGGAGAGGGGAATTAAATTTAGACGAAGCTATGAAGCAAGCACGGCCTCCTATTTTACCAAATGGTTTGAACTCGATAGGAGATTTAAATCCTACAGATGCGGCTTGGACATTACATCTTATGATTGGTCGGTCAGAAGATTACAGGAGAACAGTAAGTATGTTAAGGCCTTATGCAGAAAAAAATCCTGTAATCGGTATTTTATTGGAAGTTACTGAAGAAAGGGTAAATGCCCTTTTAGACATAGCTAAAAAAGCTCCGCTTGAAGTCTTAAAAGCAGCACAATTAGAAGATATTCTAGAGGCAGTTCATTAATTAACAGTCAAATCATCCTCAAAATAATCTCATTGATTTCTTGTAGATTCCAGCAGCATTTCCGCATTTTTATACGCAAACTTTTCCTGCGCCTCAGGATTCAGCTGCCCGATGAAAGATCTCGAAATTTCTTCAAGCAGGGCGCCAACATCTGCGTCAAAATGCCAGCCGTATCCCCTGTCAGTGCCCCAGAGATATTTATCAGGATGCTTTTCAATCCTTGGCTTCCATATTTCAATATTAACTTGGAGTATCCTGCCAAAGCTGCCCTTAAACTCAGAAACGAATTCCTCCTTTTCTGAATCGTAAATGTTGGCTATTGTGTGTTCATTGGGGAGGTCGAACAGATTCGCATCAATTGAGTAATAGGCGTTTGGATATGCCCCTATTATTTCGTCCACCCATGGCCACATGTTTTCTCCGTGGAAGAGGAACTTGACATTAGGGTTTTCCTTCAGAATTTTTTCAATGGCCTGCTTCTGATTATTGTCAGGATGAATCATCACAATCAAATTATGCCTGCCTGCAATCTTATAGATTTCAAGCAGTGAAGGATCGTCTGGGCGTATCCCTTTAAATGACCCCTTGTAGAATGCAATTTCTCCAAATCCTTTAAACATACCCTTGTTTGAATTCAGCACTTCTTCTGCTTCATTCGGCTTTAAGTCAAGGCCAGAAACGTGGGCTGGCATTAGAAACGGGATTATCCTTCCTTTGTGCTGCCTTTCTATTTCTGGTAGAATCCCGACAGCCTGGCCTTTCAGCAAGTTTGGCACAACATAAAACCCGAATGCAGAGCTGATTTTTTCCTTGTCAAAAGCGCAGATGATGTCGCCTGCAAAAACTTCCTTTTCAAGAATAGGCGCGTCCCAGTCAGCCTCGGCGTAAATTGCTTTTGGCACTTCAAACGTGAAAGGCATATGAAGATGCGCATCAATTAATGGGCCGGTATAGTAAGAATCGGATGAAAACTGCCTTTGCGTTGGAGTTTTATCACATTCAACTTCCTTTAGTTTGCCAGCGCCGGTTTCAGATTCCCCTCCTAATATCTGCCTGGTTATCTCTTCAGTTCTTTGCTTTACAATATCATCAGCAATCCTGTCTATTTCTCCTTGAGTTACTCTATCGGTTTGAGTTATCCGTTTAACTTCCCTTTCAGTTATTTTTTTGACTGAGTAATCAAAGACAAAATAGCCGACAATAAGGACTAGAATAACTGAAACAATAATTATCGGGATAATTTTTTTCATTTTTCTGATTTATCTCTCATAAACCTTTGCATTGCCTGTGAACCCGCTTACTTCATTCGCCTTTTTCCCGACAAAAAATTCCGCCTTTAATTTCCTTTCTTCTGCCAGCTCAAACAGCGCCGTTCCCCTTACATCATCTGTGTTCTTTGCCTTTATATTTTCAGCATAATTTATGCCGCTCCATTTTTCATTGCCGGAATAATAATCGTAAGGGACAAGCTCGTATTTTACAACTTTGCTTTCAACACCGATATCTTTTGGATTTGGCGCATTGCCAGAAACCCCAAATTGCCCGCTTCTTCCGCCAAAATCCCCTATGGAAACTATAATATTATTAGGGTCTAAACCATCATAAACAATGCTCAAATGCGTAGTCCAATAATTCTCATTCCCGAGCCCTCTGTAGCCGTTTGTGTTCTCCAAAAACCAGCTGCCTACAAGTTTTCCGTCAATATCGTAATCAATCTTTCCGCCATAGGGTGCAATTTTTCTGAGGTTTTTTTTGAGAAGCTCGCTTTTTACAGGCTCTTTGAAGTAGTCAAAAGTGTCAACAGTGTGGATTTTCCAAACCTCGCCTTCATAGCTTTCCGGCTTGACAAAGCCCTTTAAACTTACACTTGCATCAACTACAGAAAAATCAAACTTGCCAATGCCTATGGTTCCAATCACTTCGCCTTCCTTTACTGGAATTCGTGGCCATGCATGCTCTCTTAACGTGTCAGGCCTGAAATCAACATATGATTTTACTTTATCAGAAAGCCTGTCTACATGAATAAATATAGTGTAAAATGTGCACGAATGCTCTATTACAATCCTATGGTCAGTTCCTTTTTCTATATCAACAATATACCCATCACCAGGCGCATAAATCCTGAACCTGTCTAAATTTTGAGTATCTTCGCCTGGCCCAAAATAGCCCATAGTATGGAAATACTGGTGGTCTGTCGGTGTTATATGGACAGAAGACATAATCCCCATTGGCAATATTTTCTGCAAGTCTTCAAGAGCGATTGGAGAAGTGCCAAGCATAAAAGAGCCGTTGCCCTCGCATCCTCTTGGGCTTAGAAGGCCTATTTTAAAATTCTGGCTGGAAGCTTGCCCTCCATTTTCAAAAGCTGGCTCGTGTCCAAATTCCTCTTGTTCCATATTTGGAGCAATATTTTCATCATGTTCATCATAGGCTTTTTCTTCACCATTTCCCGGAGCAACAATCAACCTTGCAAGTTTTTCCCTTAATTCAGAAACATCAACGCCTTGCCTTTCTAATCTGTTTACAGACGCCTCCAGCTCGTCATAATGCCTGTCGCCAATCATGTTCCCAGCTTGCAATAGAATATCAATATTTTGCTCTAATAGGCCATACTCGCCCGGCACCATATGATCTGTTGTGATGTCATCATAATCGCCTTCAGACAGCCTTTCTTCGGCAGTTTTTTCTTTGCTTGTTGTCCCATCTTGGGCACAGCCATATACAATCAAAAGAATTCCCAACAGCAACGCTGCCTCTTTTTTCATAAGAAATGTTTATGAAATCTGGATTTTATAAAGCTGTTGGTTGGGAAGGTTTTGGATTTAGATTGTTCGTGTAACGTACAGAGCAAGGCGACCTTTGGCTCGAGGCGAGAAATTTTTTCCTCGAATTTTGAGGCAACCCGCAAAATTCAGAGCTGAAAAAATTTTGAAGCACTCGAGACTTTTTGGAGCGAAGCGAGAAAAAGTTTGCCTTGCGAGTGTTAGGCGACCGATAGGCGAGTGAGCGTAGCGAACATCGAGTTTTTGAGCTGCTGAAAGTCTAGTTGGTGGCGTAATTTTTGGTCATAATAGATTACTGCGTTAGCAGAGCAGAATTCTTAGAGAAGGGGGCGTTCATTTTTTATTTATTTAGTAGTATCCAATTGAGTATCTTTCTTGTTTAATAGGTACTTCAATAAATCTGATTTATTTATAGTGGAAAGTATTTCAGCAAATTCTACGCAAGGTAAAAATATCATCCCAACATTTTCTTGTCTAGCATTTAACATTAAATTTTTTTGAAGTTGATGATGAATATCAGGCGCAGAAAAAATGCCGATTACCTGTTTAGTATTATTTTCCTTTTTAGCTTTAGAGATGTGGTCTGGAACAGAAGAGGCTTCGGCACTGCTCCATTGTGCCCTGATTCCCCTATATGTAGTCAATTCCAAAACAAACAAATAATTACCTATTTCAAAAACTATATCAGGATTTCCATCTTTCCCTCCAGGTGCTGGTTCACAAATTCCATACTTTTCTAGTTTACCATACCAAAAGACTTCATCAATAACATCTTTATTTTTTAAAATGTTAAGTAACTCAAAAAATAGGTACTCTAATCTTCCACCTTTTCTTCTATTATCAATGAAATTCTTAGCTAGTATCTTTTCAATGACTTTTAACTTATGATAGTATTGTTTATCAAAACCTTCATAACTATTTGAAAACATTTCTTTAATCTGGTTGGTAAGAATTTCTTCATTAACTACAATCTTCTCTTTATTATTTTTAATATTCAACAGGAATTTGGTTTTATCTTTATCGAATTCAACTTTCTGTTTTAGGATCTCTTTTCCTTCATTAGTATCATATACAATAAAATCGTATTCTTCATTTCTGAAAACAGGTAATATAATTTGTGGATTTTTATTTGAAATGCCATCACTATATAATAAATTTTTATCTTTATAAACAGTCACTATCACGTCTTTTTTTGAGTTTGTTCCTATAATTACGTCGTGTGGAGGATGCATCCTATTTGGATTTGAAAAGTATTCTTTCCATAAAAACCAATCATCTTTAAAGTCATAAATTTCAATATTTTTAAATGATGCAAGAATCTTTTTAGCCTCATCTTTATTTTTTAATTTTATGGCAGGTAATTTTTGATTATTGGGTTTATTTATCTCCATACTTACTCTTTCGCACAATCCTGTAGAATAGCACAAATACATATAGTAACCTGCAGTTGGTGCCTTAACCAGAGTAAGTTGACCTTCTTCGGTTTTTTCATAAGCACTAATTTCAGCCAGTCTTCTATCTGATGATAGATTACGAAAATTTTTTATCTTTTCTATAACAAGATTTGTTTCATCCTCTTTCTTTGTATGAAATAAGATATATCCTATTTCTTCTTTGTCAAGATAATCTAACTCCAATAATAATCTTAAAGTCATACGGAAGGGAAAAACTAAAACGTTTTGACAATCTTTTCTAATTGTCGGATTTGTGATAATCAGTTTAAGCATTTGTTTAGCAAATACTTCTGATATTTCAATTAAGTCCTTATTTGCTTTGTACTCTGCTAGATTTTTATAATGTTTAACTTTTTCTATATTGTGTTTTCTTATTAGGTCGTACCCTATATCTGTAACCATTATTCTGGAAGGTTTGGAAGATTCATCAATATACACAAAGCCTAAATATTTTGGAATATTTGCTAACAAGGTTCTAATTGATTGATGGGTGATTGCCCTACCATCTTCTGTCAATCCAGCTTTTCCCATTTCACTCCCTAGACTTTCTTGCTTACCACTTGACCAACTTTTTCCTAAAAATCTGTCCCAAGTTAGAACATAAACCATATAGATAGTTTGATGTACACTACCTCTTTTAGGAATATGCCATATTTCTTTTGTTCTTGTTAATTTTGCCATTATATTTTCACCAAATCAATTACCCAATCTTTTTTAATTAAACCCCCTCTTCCTTTTCTTGGTATTCTTAAATACCTATTTTTTATTATGTATGAAAATAGATTTTCTAACTGAAAACCTTTAGTTTTTGCTATGTCTATTAATATATTATGGGTATCTACTTTGATATTTCTTATTGTGCTGTCACCAACAACAATTATATAATGTGAATTTGATTTTAATAGTTTATGAACTTGATTAATGTTTAATTCCATATCCTTAAAAAATTTATAAACCACAAAGGCTCTTTTTTTATCTTTCTCATAAATTTTTGAAATTAAAAAATCTATTTTTTTAGAGTTAGAATGTGGTTTTTTATAAATATAATCTTTAATTGGAATTACTTCTGTTCCAACTTGCTTCTTCTTTATTTCAATTATATTTGTATCACCATAAAATCCTAGCCAAGAATTCTCTAATCTGAGGGACCTCACGTAGTCAAATGCGTTAATGTAGGGCGGGGAAGTTATAGATAAATCAACTTTGTTGGTATATTGCTCTGCTTTAATATTTCTAGCGTCATCTCCAATTATTTTAGATTTGCCGATTTTCTGTATATTAATTGAATCCATCTGATTGAAGTAATAATCTAATAAATTATAGAATGTAGTTTTAACCTTTTGAGGATTTTTCTTAATTCTGGAAGAAACATAAGGTTTAGGAGAAGTATCATCTGCAAAAGAACATTTTCTGATAGAAGAAGCAAAACAAACTAATAAAAAATTATAAACCCGTTCATTTATATCTTTAATTTTATCTATATTAGATTTTAATGTTTGGAATTCCTTAATATTTTCTTTTGGAAACCAATGTTCAATATTATAAATATCTGGTAATTTATATAATCCCACATTGTTAAAAAGTGAATCTTTTATTCTTGATAAAAAATTTAAGTCGTCCTTTGATAGCTTTAACGTCTTTGTATTGCATAAAAGCTGACTAAATTTGTCAAAATCAACACCTAAAGCATTACGATTCAACATAACCGCTTCAACCAAAGTTGTACCAGACCCGGCAAAAGGGTCTAAAACTAAATCTCCTTCTTTAGTATATTTCAAAATAGCCCAGCGAGGTATATTTGGTATAAACTTACAAGGATATTTAAAGAACCCATGGGTATGCCTATGAATATTATTAGATATTTCTAAAGTCGAATTAAAAGGTACTGATGTAGGGATTTCTTCAACTTGAATAATCTGGGTTCTCATTTTTGTAGTATTACTATGCTTTCCCTTACGTAATACTTAAAAGACCCTAGCTTTGCATGTTGTTGAGAACTTGCCTCATTTGTTCTTCCAACTATAATTTCTTTAGTTTTGAACCCTATTTTTTCTCCTATTTCGGCAAGGATTATATCCGTAGGAACAGTTATATTGCCGTAGGAAGAATTGCCAACCACGATAACACAATATCCTTTTTCTTTTGTTTTATTAAAAATTTCATTCAAAACAATATACATATCATAAAAATATGTATCCAACATCTTAACTATTCTTTTATCCCATAATACTTTTTTAGACAAAACTCTCAGTATTTGCTCAAGTAAATCGGTTCTATGTTCAGAATTAAATTCTTTATTTAAATTAGCATTTAGATTAGATGTTAAAGCATTTTTTCTCTTACCTTTTAAATCTGCATAACCATTTATAAATTCTCCAATCCATAATTCTATTTTATATACTTCAAAAGGGTCAAAACAATTAGCATAAGGGGGGGAAAATATGGAAATATCTATTTCGTTAATATCATATTTCCCTAAATTCAAACAAGAATCATTTATTATTAATGGTTCTGCATTATTAGAAGTCTTAGCAATTAAATCCAATAATATCTCTTCTCTCTTCTTTTGGAATTCTATAAATGGGTCTAAATCTTTATGTACTCTTTTTCTTTTTAACCCATTACCTGCTTTTCTATAATAAGAAACAGACTCTAAAATAGATAATAATGTAGCTACTAACAAATCTTTTACTTTCTCATTAGAAACTTTCCCTATAGCTTCTTTTAATATTTCAATTTTTTCTAGTTTTTGCTCATCAAATAATTTCTTTATTATTGATAAATCATATTTCGAATAAGAATCTTTCATTTTTTTGTATTCTGGGATTTTGAAATTGCTATATTGTTTCAAATCTTCTTCTGAATAATTTCGGGTTTTTACTCTTATCATAAAAGCACTAAACGGATTTATTTCAAATCCAGATGCCTTAAATCCCAATTGTTTTGAAGTTAGTAAAGTTGTACCAGACCCGGCAAAAGGGTCAAAAACTAATATCTTTTTTTTAGTAAGGAGCCCGAGATGCTTTAGAATATTCTTAACTAATTTAGGTGAGTATCCTTCTTGATAGTAAAACCATCTATGGATTGGTAATTCCTTAGTTTGAGAGAAATTCACAAGATATTTATAACTAAAATTTGAATAGACATTTAGTTTTCTATCTCTTTCCTTGTAGTTTTGAAATAAAGCTGATTGAAAATTACTTTCCATTTTTACCTCTTTGATTTAAGTGTATTTATTATATTTGTGAGTGTATATAAATCTTACGTGAGCATGTCCAGTGGTTATTTACGATATGGAAAATAAATAGACAAAAAGGTGTAAAGCAATGCAAAGATTTAAATAATATTTATTATAATCATTATTTGCCGCTTAAAAAAGGGGACAATCAAAGAGGTAAAGTCTGTTTATGGGGAGTGGGAACAGACATAAAAAGGTTGGCGACTTGGCGACATTAAACATCAAACAATTTAAAATTCTCTTTTGCTGGAAGAATGCATAAGAGGTATTGCTCTTGTTCATAATCACAAAAACACTTGGAGGTGTTTATTAAGATGAGATTTCAAAAAGCTATAATGAGGATGCATTCTGAAATCTTTTTTAATAAAATACATTCTAAGAAATTTTCCGACTCATTGAAAAAATGGGAGGGCATGCCGAGATTTGAACTCGGAATCTGAAACTTAGTAGGTAACTATTCTTCCAGATTAAACTACATGCCCATTTTTAAAAACATGAGGGTGAGTGGGTATCTTTGCCTCGTTCGTCGTGGCGAACCCACTCCCTTTTTGTCCTTTCTAATCTACGTCTCTAACTGAAAGCTTTTATCAACTCTACTGCTGTCGCTTTAACTTCAGGCATAGCCGTCATCACAATAAAAGCGAACAACAAAGCCAACACAAGCACTGCCAATGCAGGCACATATGCTTTTTTATTGATTTTTTCCACCTCCGTTTGAATTACTCACGACGGAGGCAAAGACTTTAAAGTTTTATTCTCATATGTTTTATCCAGAAAAAGCAACCTCCTTGTTATCTGGTTTTCCTGAGGTTTGAGAAGGATTAACCCCCTCGAAAGATACATTCTTTTATTTATTTTTAAATCTTTTTATTTTTCTGTTTTTTAGATGAGAAAATAATTGAAAAATTTTGAAGTTTGTAAGAGTTAGGACCAACGCCCCCTTCCCGTTTTAAAGTAACCAAAAATTTCTAAGAACGAAGTGAACCGTATAATCTACAGAGATTATGCGAAGCCACCAACGTAAAGGACTTTCGGTTTAACGTTAACAACGGCAGCTCAAAAACTTTGCCTAACACATTTTTTGCGAAGTTTTGGTGAAAACTTAGGATGAGCATCGGCGAACCGCAAAAAAGCTGTTATGCGATCAATCTCAAAACAATCTCGTTAACCTCTTTCGGAGTCGCCTTCTTTTCCTTCATAAAATTTGGCATTCAGTTCCTTCGGAGTAAAAACCTTGCCTTTAAGCTCAGTAATATGCTCGAAATGATGCTTATTCAACGTCAGCAGGTAATTTCCGCCTAAAACATTAAATGTTGCTGCAATAACCACGTCTGGAAATTCTATAATCTTGCCCTTTTTTATAAGAAAGGCCAAATACTCTGCTGTTTTTTCTGCAACATCAGAGTCCATATCAACCCAAAGAAACTGAGATAGTACTCTTTTTGCCTCATTTGACGCTTTTTCGTAATCCTCTCTTAAATGGCACCCTGCAAGAATTTCGGATAATGTAACAATACTTATGCTTAGGTCACTATTTCTTTCAACAAGCCCCTTAATCAACTCTAACACTAATTTGTTTTTTCTTTCAAGTTCAACTACTACAGATGTGTCAACAACAACTTTCACTATATAACACCCAGCCTTTTTAATCTTTCTTTTTCATCTGTTCTTGCTTTCTTTAGAATAGTGCCAAAGTTAGAAGGCAAAAAGCTCTCAAACCTGTCAAAAACATCAGGATTTTTCTTGCTGATTAGTATAGTATCCTTAAGCGTATTGATTATCACTCTGTCTCCTTCTCGTATGTTAGTTTTTTCTCTTTCAGCCTTAGTAAGTGTTATCTGGCTTCCCCTGGTTACAACAATTTCTCTTGCCATGAATGTGCTTAGTTATTTTGGTATTTATAAATTTTACTAAATTTTTTAGTAAAGAATAAGCAGTTTGAAGGCATCGAAAATGTGGAGTTTGTTAAATGATTAATATTTTGAAGATATAAAACTTTTTGATAGAAGATAGAATCTAGCCGGTCCGATACTTCACATACCAAAAACATTTTCCAATAACATTTTTTACCTATTTTATCATTCTCAAAACAATCTCATTTACCTCTTTCGGAGCCGCTTTGCCCTTGGTTTTCTGCATAATTTTACCCACAATGAAATTCAGCGCCTTTGCCTCTCCTTTTTTATAATCTTCAACTGCCTTGGGATTTTCTTCAATTGCTTCTTTGCAGTATTTTTCCAGCTCGGAAGCATCGGAAACTGCCCCTAATTTTTCTTTTTTCACGTATTCCTTAACGTCAAAGGGCTTTTCTACCAGCTTTTCGAGTATTTTTGATGCCACATTATCAGTTATTTTCCTGCTTTCGACCAGCCTGAGCAGCTGAATCATGTGCTTTTCCGTAATTTCAGCTTCATGCAGCTCTTTTTTGCTGTAATTCAAGACCCTCAATAATTCCCTTCTCAGCCATTTTGCTGCCAATACCGGGTCTATTTCCTCGGCGACTTTCTCAAACATTGCGGCAAGAAATTTGTCGGCAGCTATTATTTCTGCATCATCCTTTTTGACTCCCATCCCGACAAATTTCTTGAGCTTATCCTGTGCGAGCTCAGGCATGTGCCTCTTTATCTCTTTAAGCCAGTTTTCGCTTATATCAATGGCTGTTAAATCGGCGTCAATAATGTAGCCATAATCCTCTTCAGTTTCTTTCTTCCTTAAGGAAAATGTTATTCCCCTTTCTGAATCCCATGACCTTGTTTCCTGATGTATTGCCTTCCCTGCCCTGACTTCCTGCTTTTGCCTGCTGATCTCGTAAGACAACGCCCTTTCTATCTCTTTAAATCCCGTTATATTCTTGATTTCCACTCTTGTATAGCCGCTTTCCCTGATTGATATATTGGCATCTGCTTTTATTATGCCGCTGTTTATGTCAAAAATCTCAAGGTAATTTAGCACTGTAATCAGCTGCTTCATAAAATTCCTTGCCTCATCAGCGCTTTCCAGATCCGGCTCTGTGACTATTTCAGCAAGAGGGTTGCCGCTTCTGTTGTAGTCAACTAATACGTACTGGCTGTCTTTCAGCCCTGCTGGATGCACTAATGATGCCGGGTCCTCTTCCATATGAACCCTGGTAATTCCAATCTCTTTTCCATCCTTTAATCTCAATTTTCCATTTCTGCCAAGCGGAATTTCATACTGCGATATTTGGTAGTTCTTCGCCATATCAGGATAGAAATACGATTTTCTTGAGAAAATCAGCTCAGGAGAGATTTCGCAATTTAATGCAAGGCATAATTTTAATGCAAACTCGACGGCTTTTTTGTTCAGCACTGGCTTTGAGCCAGGCATTCCAAGGCAAATTTCGCACGTTCTTGAATTTGGCTCCTCGCTTCCTTTAGTGGGGCAGCCGCAGAACAGCTTTGTTTTTGCGGATAGCTCAGCGTGGCATTCAATTCCAATAACGACGTCGCTTGTGAAGGGTTTCATTTTCTATTTCAATTTCCCCATTTTCGCATCTTTTATCAGCTTAAATGCCCCTTCTTGAACCAGCATTCCCCTAATAATTGGATAAAGTTTTTGAGACTTAGAAATCAATTCTGATTCAGATATGTTTGGCATTCTTTTTTTGATAAAATCAAACAGTGAAGTTAGGATAGCGCCCTGTATATAGCCATATTCTCCTTCGAATTCTGAGTATCTTTTCAAAAACAATTCAAAATATTCATTGCTTATTCTATAATCTGTTATTTCCTGAACTACATTAAGCCGATGAAGTTCTTTTTGCATTTCAATTATTTTTTCTTGAGTTAATCTGCCCTTCATTTTTTGTAATGCTCCTCATTAAAACAATCATCACACATGCCACTATGCCAGTCTTTATTATGCGCTGAAATTTTTTTATTGCACTTTCTGCAGTTATAATTCATTTCCTCGTCATGCTTCATATGGAAAGTCCTCATTTTTTCCTTCATTTCGGCAGAGCTCATGGTTTCAGCAAAATATCCTTCTTCCCATAAGCCATCATCATTGCTTTCAGCCGTGCTTTCCTTCATCTTTATTTCTCTTAGTTTTTCATCAATGCCATATTTCTTAGTGATAATTTCCAGCATTTGCTTAATTTTGGTTAAATAATTATTTAGGGTCTCCTTGTCCAGTTTTGCGATGTATGACACATGGCCATAATCCGCCTGCAGCCTCATATCGTAAAGATCCCTTAGCAATCCATAAGTATCTATTTCAAGCTCTAACAGCTTAGATAGTTCCCATATGTTTTTATGGCTTTTGGAAACGGGCTTTGAATTAAGCTTTAATGCAGCCACTATTGCACTTTCTGCTGTGAAATATGCCCTGTTGGCCGCTGTCTTGAAGTCATCGAGCTTGAAATTCGCTTCTGCAGCCTTTAAGAAGTCTTTTGACCTGCTCCAGTCCTCTTTCCAGTCATACAAATATTTTTTGTCCGATTCCATTTGCTATTTTCTTCATGATATTCAGTTTTTTAACATTGTCTAATTTATTGAAATTTTTTATTTTGCTCATATAGTCATTTTCAAACTCTTTAATGGCATCTGCTTTTTCTACATTTATTTTATCCTGCAGCCAGCAATTGCAGTATGCGAGGTTAGTTGCCAGCCTCTGAAATAACTGACCTGTCAATTCGGCATCGCTTATGTTGTTTATTAAAGAGTTTATGTCATATAGCGCTTCTGTATACTGAAGCTTTAATCTTAAGGATTTATCGGCTTTTCTTATTAAATTTATAAAACAGCTTTTATTATAAATAATTAATTTTTGTATTATCTCATAAGGGTCAGCCTCTATGGAAAAATGGATATTTATTGGAATATCACATACATTCTCTACTAACTTCCTTATTCCGTTTAGCTTCTCTTGTTTTTCCGGAGTGTCGCATACAATGAGCAGATCTATATCATTTGGGCTTTTTGAAGATAGGGCAGAGCCAAACAAGAATATAGCATTGATATGTCTATATGCTAAATATGAAAATAGATTTATCTCAAATTGAATCTCTTTATTTATCTCTTTGAGACCAAATGAATCCAAAAAAGACTTAAAATTGACGGCAGCATCATTTAGAAGTAATTTTACAGATTTTTGCTTACCAATTAATTCTACGCTGATAAGATTATTTTTCTTCAGCCATTTTATAGCGTCGAAACCTGAAGTTCTGCCTACTTTAGCTTCTTTTATTATTTCTTCTATTATGAATTCTTTTGGGGAATTCTTTACCAGAATTTCATAAATCTTTAAAATACTTTTTTGATACTTCATAGTACTATTATAGTACCTTAGAATACTTTTTTAGTATTTAAATCTTTCGCTTTAATTTCCCTCAAACACATTTCCCAGCTGCAATAATTTCCCTTCCTGCAGATGATCCCCTGTCAGCAGCATTCCGACAGGCAGGCCTTTTTCATAACCCACAGGAACGCTCAGGTGCGGAAGACCTGCAACGTTCGGGCTGACAAGCATTATGTCCAGCATGTAATTCTGCAACGGGCTCATTTTTTCTATGTCAGAAAACTTTGGCGGCAGAACCGGAACAGCCGGGCTTGCAAGCGCATCAAATTTTTTGAATGTCTTTTTGTATTCATTTATTATCAATGTCCTGACTTTTGCAGCCTTAATATAATAGGCATCCCTGAATCCTGACATCCTTGCAAATGTGCCCATTATTATCCTTCTTTTTGCCTCTGCTCCAAAGCTGCTGCTCCTTACCTTTGTAAAATATTCATTGAAGCTTCCTTCAAGCTTTTCAATTGCGCCATAGCGCATTCCGCAGTATTTTGCAAGGTTTGTTGACGCTTCAGATGTTGCAATCATGTAATAGACTGCCAATCCATACTTTATAGGCATTTCAAGTGAAATCTCCTCTGCCTTTATTCCTTCTTCTTTCATTTTATCAATGCCCTTACGGACATTTTTTTCAACTTCTGGGGCAACTCCTTCACCGAAAGACTCTTTGATTATGCCAATTTTCATTCCTTTTAGAGATTTTTTCAGGAATGTATTATAATTTCCATTTTTTGCATTCAATGAAGTGCTGTCATTCCTGTCATATCCTTCAATCACTTCCTGCAGCAGAGCAGTTTCATAGCACGTCTTTCCAACCGGGCCTATTTTATCGAGAGAATTTCCAAAATCTATAAGTCCATATCTTGAGTTTCTGCCATAAGTCGGGCATAAGCCGAATACATCGCAAAAAGAAGCCGGTTCTGCAATTGAGCCGCCGGTGCTTTCACCTAAAGCAATGTGCGGAAAATCTGCAGCTTTTGCCAATCCTGCAGCCCCTCCTGAAGAGCCGCCGCAAGTCCTCTCCTTATCAATCGGGTTTTTTGGAATCTTAAATCCGAGCCCTACATTTACGGAAAAGCTGCCAAACCCGAATTCATCCTGCGCTGTCTTTCCTATAATTATTCCGCCTTCACCGATTATTTTTTCAATTACAGTGGCGTTGAATAATGGCTCGTATCCCTTTAGGATTTTAGAGCCTGCTGTGCTTTCAACATTTTTGACACAGATGCTGTCTTTTACTGAAACAGCCACTCCAAGAAGCTTTTTGCCTTTTATTGACTTGTCTTTGCTTTTGAGCAATTTTTTTATTTCTTTGGCCTGTTCCAGTGCCAGCTCAGCAGAAATAGTGTTGAAATAATTGTGTTCTTCATTTATTTTTTTGCATTGCTCAATAATTTTTTGAGTATGCTTAACTATATCAATTTCACCGTTTTTTACCTGCCTTATAAATTCATTAATGTTCATTATTTATCACTTATAGACACCTTGTTCATTTTATCTCCGACTTTTATTTTTTCAACAACTTCCATTCCTTCAGTAACTTTTCCAAAAACTGCATAATTTCCGTCAAGAAATGGGGTTGCATCTAATGTAATGTAAAACTGCGAAGTTGCGCTGTTGGGGTCATTTGCCCTTGCCATGCCTAAAGCTCCCTTTATGTGCTTTAATTCAGGCTTTACTTCGAGAGGTATGTTTTTTTCTGAGCCGCCGGTTCCGTCCCCTTTTGGATCTCCGCCCTGCACCACAAAGCTTGGCTCAACCCTGTGGAATGATAATCCGTTATAGAATCCTGAATTTGCCAGGTCAATGAAATTTTTGGTTGTTATCGGAGCTTTTTCAGTGTAAAGCTCTGCTTTGATAACTCCTTTGTCAGTTTCAATTGTAACATATTTTGCCATTTTTTCACCTGCTGCATTATTCTCAGTTTTGCTTGTGCATGATGCAATCATTAACAATAAAAATAAAACAAATATTTTTTTCATCTCAAACAGCCCTCGGCCCTTTGAAATATCCGTCTTTCTTGTGCTCAGTTAAGGATAAGGCATCATCCTGAGACAAGCATTCCTTTGGCTCATCTTCCCTCATGACGTTTTTTATTTCAACAGGCTGGAAACTGGGCTTGACGCCTTCTGTATTTACCTCGCTTAATTTTGAAAAGAATTCCAAGGCTTCCTTCAATTGCGGTAAAAATTTATTTATTTCCTCTTCTGTAAGATTCAGCCTTGCGACTTCTGCGACATGCTCCAATAGCTTTCTGTCAATGTCCATATTGCAGGATAGGGTTTAGAAAGAGTTTATATAATTTACCTAACCACTTCCCTTCTCCTAATCTTTGAAACCAGCCTTTCCAGATTATCAATCTTTCTCATCAATTCCAGCTTCTCCCTGTCCATTTCAATAAGATGTCTTGCGAACTTTGTCAGCTCAAAATCCTCCTTTTTTATGCTCCTGCTAATTTCAAGGAACTTGCTCATTTCTTCGCCGGTTAAACTCAGCCTTGACAAAATCTCGGAAACTTTTTTTCTCAACAGCTCATAATCTTCAGCATCTTTTCTCAATGATTCCCTGTTGACTTCCAGATCCTTTTGCAATTCTTCCTCAAACTTGTCAAGTATCTTCCTCTGCAATTGTCCTTTCAGCAGCTTGAACTCATAAAGCTCCTTTCCGAAATCCTCCCTTAAGTTTTTTATTATATGGAGATTTTCCCTAAAATTGTGGAGAAATTCTTTCTGCTCTTTCTTTGTTTCAATAACGTCGCCCTTTAAGGACTCAAGCTGTGCCTTCAAATCATGGATAATCTTGTTATTTTCACCTATATTCCTGTTTATTTCATCAATGCCTTCTTTTGCATTAATCAGCTCTTTTATTTTTTGAAGCATAAGCCTAGCAGCTTTGAATTTGCTTTTAAATCTTTTGCATCTTATATTATGTATAATATGTATAATATACATATTATAATAAACTAAAAGCGCCCAAGCTGTTTGCTAAGGAAGACTGGCTAAGCATTTATGCTAACTAGAATTAGGTTTGACTATTGGCACCAATGGCGTAATCAGGACAGACTTGCCTTAAGGTATTTTTTCAGCTTTCCCACAGCAATCCTTCTGAATTTTTTTATTTCCCCTGAATTTGGCATTTCTCCATAAGTGTTACTGCTGCCTTTAGGGATAAAAATAGGATCATGCCCGAACCCGAACTTGCCCCTTGCGTCTTCAGCTATAAGCCCTTTCTCTTCTCCAAAAAAGCTAACGGGCTTTTTGCTTGGCTCGCAGTATGCGACAGCGCTTTTGTAAATGCACCTTCTTTCTTCAATGCCTTCCATTAGCTTCAAAATCCCCTTTAATCCGATTCTTTTATGGATGTAGGAAGAGCAAGTCCCTGGAAAATCATTCAAGGCTTGAATAAACAATCCGGAATCCTCAATAACAACAGCTTTTTTCAGCTTGTTTGCAATCATTTCTGCAGACTGCCTTGCTATCTCTTCAGGAGAGTCGCTCCTCATTTCAGGATAAGAGATTTTTATGTGATTCACCCTTATTTCAGGCTCCAGAATCTGCACGAACTCTTGTACTTTGCCAAGGTTGCTAGTAACAAGGTTGATTGCTGGCTTTTTCTTTGGCATGCATTTGGCTTTATAATGGTTATATTTATATATTGTTGTGATTCCTGTTAATGTCATGAAAAAATTATTTTTGATTTTAATTGTTTTGCTTTTGTCCATTAATTTAGCAGCAGCACAGGTTCCGACAATTAATTCTTATGTTACGGACAAGGCAGGAGTGTTATCTGCGTCTGCAAAATCCCAATTAGAGAATGGCTTAAGAAATCTGGAAAAAGAGACAAACGGAGTGCAATATGCTATCTTCATCGAGAATGAATATCCAAAGGAATACTCACTGGAAGAGTACACTCTGAAGATTGCAGAGCAAAACAGGATAGGAAAAAAAGGAAATGACAACGGAATCTTATTGTATGTCGCGATTACTGACAAAAAATACAGGTGGGAAGTGGGCTATGGAGTTGAAGGCATATTAAGCTCCCCATTACTTGGCAGGGTTTCAAGGGATTACTTGGTTCCAAATTTTAAAAATGGAGATTATGAAAAAGGCATTCTTGAGGCTTTTGATATAACAAAAAGAATTCTTTTGAATTCAAATGATGCTGACATTGTTGTGTTGAAAAATTCGTCAAAGAGCGGGAATATACCGGCATGGGCCATCATTTTGTTTTTTATTTTTTTTGTTATTATATGGGCTCTCGCGATATCAGCGATACGGAAGGGCAATAAATATTCCAAAGGAAAAAAATACAAAGATGGCTTTTATCATGGAGCCGCAACAGGATTGTTCATGGGGGGATTTGGAAGAGGTGGGTTTGGCGGATCAGGGGGCTTTTCAGGAGGGGGCGGGGGTTTTGGCGGGGGAGGGTTTGGAGGAAAGTGGTAGAAATGCAAAAACTTAAATACGCAGTTTAATAATCATCTGACACCACAATGGACAAGAAAATGAACTGCCCGAGATGCTCGGGAATCTGGAAAAAAAGATTCATGAGGAAGATAAACCATCCGTCAGGTGCAATATTGGATGTCTGCGACAACTGCAGCGGGATGTGGCTCGATAAGAATGAAGTCAAGATGCTTTACAGTTTTTCAAAAAAATCCAAAGGTGGGAAAAAATGAACAATAAAGTCTGGTGGGGAATAGGAATAGTTGCTGCAGTTATTTTGCTTGGTGTTTTTTGGTACATTGGGACTTACAACTCCTTGATTAGAATGAACGAGGAAGTCAACAACAAATGGGCGCAGGTTGAGACCCAATATCAAAGAAGAGTTGACTTGATACCAAATCTGGTCAATACTGTCAAAGGAGTAGCGGGCTTCGAAAAATCTACATTAGAGGATATCACAAGGCTAAGAAGCCAGTGGCAGACTGCCCCTGATGTGAATGCAAAAGTGGAGACTGCAAACCAGATTGAGTCTGCAATTTCAAAATTGCTTGTAGTTGCCGAGAATTATCCGCAGTTGACTGCAACAAAAAACTTCCAGGCCCTGCAGGATGAATTGGCAAATACGGAAAACAAGGTCGCTGTTGAAAGGGGAAGATTTAATGATGCTGTGAGGGATTTCAATGCAAGAATAAAGACATTTCCTTCAAGCATTGTTGCGAAGAAATTGGGATATGCTGACAGGCCATACTTCCAGTCCAAGGCAGGGGCTGAGAATGCTCCTCAGGTTACTTTTTAGGGATTGATTTTTTCCTTATTTTATTTATTTCTTTTTCTTAAAATTTATTGGAAAAACTTTATTTTATTTTTGCTTGGTTCGTAGAAATAATTTTTATCCACCACGCCATTAAATACAATGTAAGGTATGCCCCTATGCTGCAGCAGGCTTTCAAGCGCCCAACCAACCCTCACAATTCCATCGCGTAATTCCGAGTGTTCGTGCTTATGAAATAAAATTCTTGAACCATTTCTGTTTTTAGGTTTCAACGGCAACTGATTTCTTATATATTCATCTTCAAGTTTTCTTGCTTTTTGAGATATGTATCCATCTTCTTCATCATCCGTAACGCCTTCTAAATTACCATCCCGTAACCAAACGCCGGCTTTCCTGTAAGCGGCAGGATTTCCAAATGCCAAGATTCTTGATGACCTGTCAGATGCCCTATCAATAAAATCAGGGTATCTAATTATATCCAGAGCCCTTAATATTCTTTCTGAATCATCAGGCTTCAATTCTGGGATAAAAATGCTAAAATCAACTTCTGAAAAAAGACAATGCTGAAACATCTTAGTGTAAATCTCTTCACTTTCCTTTGCTAAAAAGAATGGGCTCTCTTCCTTGAATCCTTTCTTGCTGATTTTCAGTAAATTTTGTATAATATCTGGAGCTATTTCATAAATATGAGAAATACTGAATGGCGTTATTTTACGGGCTGCTTCGACCAATCCATCCGGCAAGGGTGTTTGGATGTATTTTGTTATAGTATCGGCATCCTCAAGCATCAACGGATCTAAAGTATGGCTTAAGTGCGCTGCTGCAATTCTCTTAGCTGTAAATAAATTAATATCTTGATATCCTGCCAGCATCTGGGCCAGCAATGGAATCCCTAATGAGTAATTCGCTATGGCCTCATTTGATAAGGAACAATTTTGAACTCCAAGATTTTTTGTATAAGCAATTGCTTCGTCCAATGACATTCCTTTTAGGACATGGTTGGATAATAGGACTTGCGGCAAATGCTCATTCATTCCTTCGGCTGTCCACCTTGCTTGAATGGGAGTAACTGCGGCAATATAATTCCCGTCATTTTGAAATCTTCCCTCAACATCTTCAGGATGGTAAAAATCTAAACTATGTGAAGGCAATATTATTGCGCCTTTGGTACCAATCTCGATTTTTATCGAATCAACTAAATGGTCTTTTCCAACTCCGCTAATGCCCTCGATTAATATTAATTTTTTTCCTTCTACATGAACCAATTCTTCAAGAACAGAACTTGCAACTAATTGCTGACTTTTTGTTAAAGGTATTGGATTGGTCATTTTACTGATAGTTTAGTTAGTCAAAATGCTTTTTAAATCTTTCTGATGTTGATGTTACTACTTAGAAATAATTCTATTTATTTATTCTCTTCAAAAGTTCCGCCGCCTATTGCAAAAATCTTTTTCATGTGATTAAAAAAGGAAATAACTATTTTGAATTTCATAATTTAAAAATTTATCGTAATCTAATCTAGATTTTTATTTTATACTTCTTATATTTTTTGATATGACTGCTGGAATATATAAATTGCAATAGCACTGGACACTGGACATGCTCGCGTAACATTTAAATAGCCTTTTTGGATTTAACAGAAAAGGGACTAAAAATGATAAAAAAGGGTGATACTCTGAACACTGATTCGGAGCAAGCAAAGAAGAGATCAGAGACCATCATAGATTTTATTTCTGATCAAATTATAAAAGCAAGTCCGGAAGAGATAGAAGCAACACAAGTTTTCTCTAGAAAATTAGTTGAAGATTTTGGATATGTGAAGAAACAAATTCAAACTAGACCACAATTTAAAATCAAACAAAGTCCTTCAGGTATTGAAAAATATCCCGTAGATATTGCAGTATTTAATGATGAAAATAGAAATTATGATAATTTATATCTTATTGTAGAATGTAAAAGGAAAAATCGGACAGATGGATTAAAACAATTAAAAATTTATTTGAGTTTATCAAGTGCACAAATAGGGGTCTGGTTTAATGGAGAACAACACGTTTACCTTCAAAAAGTTTTAGATTCTCAAGGGCGAGTTACTTATAGAGAACTGCCAAATATTCCTAAAAAAGGTCAGAGGGTTGAAGATATTGGTAAATACAAACGTTCTGATTTGAAACCGACAAACAACCTTAAGGCAATATTTAAGGATATGAGAAATCATCTTGCAGGAAATATAACTGGGATTACCAGAGATGAATCAATTGCTCAAGAGATTATGAATATTCTATTTTGTAAAATTTATGACGAAGTTAATATAGGTTTAAATGACGAAGTTACATTTAGGGCAGGAGTTGATGAAGATAAAGAAAAAGTTAAGGATAGAATTTTAGAGTTGTTTAACAAAGTTAAAGAAGAATATAATGACGTTTTCTCAGAAAATGATGAAATAAACTTAGATGCCTACACAATTGTGTATATTGTTGGTGAACTTCAAAATTATTGTATAACGGAAGCCCAAAGGGATGTTATTGGGGATGCTTTTGAGGTTTTTATTGGTCCAGCACTAAGAGGCGGGGAAGGGCAGTTTTTTACACCTAGAAATGTTGTTAAGATGGCAATTCAAATGTTAGACCCAAAGCCAGGGGAAATGATTATTGATCCTGCTTGTGGAAGTGGTGGTTTTCTGATTGTAGCACTTGAAAAAGTATGGATAGATTTAGCAACAGAAGGAAAAAAGAAAGGATGGTCTGAATCCATTTTGCTTAATAAAAAAAGAGATGTAGCTACAAGATATTTTAGGGGTTTGGATAAAGATAGTTTTTTAGCAAAGGTTACTAAAGCCTATATGGCAATAGTCGGGGATGGACGAGGCGGAGTCTTTTGTGAAAATACTCTAAAAAATCCTAAAGAGTGGAATTCGTCTACACGAGACAAAATTAAGCTAAGTAATTTTGATGCTTTAGTGACAAATCCGCCTTTCGGTTCAAAAATACCTGTAAAGGGCGATGACACCTTAAATCAATATGAATTAGGTTACAAATGGAGTAAAGACAGAAAAAATAGTGTATGGAACAAATCAAATAAATTGTTAGATAAACAGCCACCACAAATATTATTTATTGAGAGATGTATTCAATTATTAAAACCAAAAGGAAGAATGGCTATTGTTTTACCAGATGGTATTTTAGGCAATGTAACTGATGGATATGTAAGAAAGGTAATTTTAGAGAAAACTAATATATTGGCCATTGTTGATGTTCCTTCTGAAACTTTTCTACCTTCCACAAGCACTAAAACTAGTATTTTATTTTTAGAGAAGAAAGAGGAAAATGGCAAAAAATCCAATAGACCTATATTTATGGCGATTGCAGAAGAATGCGGTCATGACAGGAGAGGAAAAGAGACAAAAGAAGACGATCTGCCTAAAATAGCAGAAGAGTACAAAAAATTCTTGAGGAAATATAATGCTTAGAACTATTGAAATAAACCACGATGAAATAGAAGATAAGTTAATAGTTCCTTTTTATTTTGCAAAAGAAGTGATTAATGAGATAAAAGACAACTTTGAAATAAAAACTATTGAGCAGATTTCTGAAGCCCCGGTAAGTGGAAGTTATATTCCAGAATACTCAAAAACCGGAGAAAAATACTTGCGTGTCCAAAATATACGGAATTCTGTACTTAATTGCAACGAAGATGATTTTGTTTTTGTAGACACACTAAACATAAAAATCCCTGAAAGAATAAAAGTCAAGGAAGGGGATATAGTTATGTCGCGAACAACCTCTTCTCCATCCAATTTTGGGAACAACGCCATAATTCCTAAAAAGTTTAATGGGAGTATTATGAGTCAGCACGTAACAAGATTAAGGATTAATGGGGAACGATATTATATTAGTGCCTTTTTGAACTCTTTTTATGGAAAACTTCAATTGGTTAGCGCCGGATATGGATCAACCAGACTAGAATTAACTCACAATGAATTGAAAAAAGTTATCGTTCCGGAGATAGAAAAAAAACAAAAAGAGGTTATAATGTCCAATATAAAAAGGGCTCTTGAATGTGAAGAAAACTCTCTTAAACTTATTAAAGAAACTTTGGGTTATTTTAATGATATTTTAAATATTGATGTAGAGAAACTAAACCAGGATAAATTATTTTATGTTGACCAAGAACAAGTAATAGATACTTTTTGCCCTTATTTTTATTATCCTTTATTCACAGAGTATATTCAAACATTGAAGAAAAAATTTAAAACAATTAAATTAAGCCAACTTATAGATATAAAACGCGGAGAGGAAGTCGGCTCAGAAAATTATTCTATTAGTTTAAAGAAAAATTCAGATGATTTTCCTTTTATAAGAACTTCGGATATAATAAATTATGAGATAGATTCTTACCCCGATTATTATGTTGTTCCAGAAATAAAAAACCAATTGTCGCAGGATATTAAAGATGGAGATATCTTATTTACAAAAGATGGGAAAATAGGTTTGAGTGGAATGATCACAAATGATGATAATTGTATTTTGGCGAGTGGTATTGCATATATAAGACTTAAACAATCTCAAAAGATACGCCCTGAATATGTCTTTGTTTGTTTGAGTTCTAACATAGGCTTATTTCAAGCAAAACAAAGAACGGTTACTTCCTCTACACTCCCGCATTTAAGACCAGAACATATTTTAGAATTTGAAATTCCATTAATTGATGAAAAATATCAGCAAGAAATAACTAAAAGAATTAAACACGCGTTTAAACTCAAAGATGAGAAAAAGATGCTCATTAGAGAAACTAAAAAAATATTAGAAAATCATATTGATCAAAAAATTAATGTAAAATTAAATAAGTTTGAATGAAAAATATACGCCTATTTCCCAAACTCCCCCACAACCGGATTCACAACCCTTACCAAATCATTTGCTTTCATCTTGATGCTTTTTGTGTGCTGGCCTACATTGAAGGCAACAACATCATTCTCTACAACTGACTTGTCAAAATAAACCTTCAGCCCAAATAAGTTTCCAAAAGGAGGAACGCTTCCTATGTTGCAGCCTGTGACCTGCCTGACTTCCCTTGCATTTGCCATCTCGATTTTCTGGAACAAAGTTATTTTCTGCAATTTTTCAATGTCCAATTCCTTGTTTCCTGCCACGCATGCCTGGATGAAACCTTCTTCTGTCTTTAAGACCAATGCTTTTGTTCCCTGCTTAAGCTCTGTTCCCCTCACTTCTGCAGCGTCCTTGCTCGTGAAAACAGGTTTGTGTTCAAGAACTTCGTATTCAATTTTTTCCATATTCAAGACATCCCTTATCTTGCCAAAAACAACATTAGCAGGCTCTTTTACAAAATCCAGCTTGATATGCAGCTCCTGCAGCTGCTTTTCTGTGGCTTCGCTTGGCGCGTACTCCATCATTGACTCTGCAGATTTGTTTTTCGGGAACGCAATAACCTCCCTTATAGATTCATTGCTTGTCATCATCGCAACCAGCCTGTCAAACCCAAAGGCAATACCTCCGTGAGGTGGGGCCCCATAAGAAAATGACTCAATTACATGGCCAAATTTTTCCTTAATCTCATCCTTGCTGTATCCCATTATCTCAAAAACGCTCTGCAATGCCTCAGGCTTGTGGTTTCTTATGCTTCCCCCTCCAATCTCGGTTCCATTCAGCACAATGTCATATTGGGTTGTTAGTATATCACCGATGTTTTCTTTCCTGAGAAGCCATTCCATGTGCTGCGGCTTTGGCGCAGAGAAGGGATTGTGGGTGAATGTCCAGTTCTCGTATTCGTCTTTCTTGAAAAATGGAAAGTCAACAATCCAAACAAAGCTGAAATGGCTGTTATCAATAAACTTTAATCTTTTTGCCAGTTCAGCTCTTAAGTTTCCAAGCGCTTCATTCACAACTTCATGGTTTGAATCGCCCACAAACAGCAGCAGGTCATCCTTCTTTGCATCAGCTGCCTTCATAATCTCCTTTTGTATTTTATCGCTGAAGAACTTCACTATGGAGCTTTCAAGCCCTTTGTCTGTAACCTTCATCCAAGCAAGCCCCTTTGAGCCGTAAATTCCTACAAATGCAGTCAATTCCTCAATTATTGTCCTGCTGAAACTTGCGCAGCTCTTAGCATTTATGCACTTAACAATCCCATTCTGCCTAATGGCCTTAGTGAAAACTTCAAAATTGGAGTTACTGACAATTTCAGTAACATCAACCAGTTGAAGCCCGAATCTTGTGTCCGGCTTGTCAACACCATATTTGCTGATTGCCTCCTCATAAGTTAATCTTGGAAATGGGGTCTTTATGTCCTTGTTTAAGACAGATCTCCAGATATGTTTTATCATCCCTTCCATCACTTCCATTACATCATTTTCATCAACAAAACTCATCTCAACATCAATTTGCGTGAATTCAGGCTGCCTGTCTGCCCTCAAATCCTCGTCCCTGAAGCACTTTGCAATCTGGAAATAGCGGTCAAACCCTGAGACCATAAGAAGCTGCTTGAAAATCTGCGGACTTTGCGGCAGTGCATAAAATTTTCCAGGATGAATTCTTGACGGCACAAGATAATCCCTTGCCCCCTCGGGAGTGCTTTTTGTAAGAATAGGAGTTTCGATTTCCAGAAAATCCAGAGAATCAAAATAATCTCTTGCTGCCTTTGCAGCCTTGTGCCTTACCATTATATTATGCTGCATTGCAGGCTTTCGCAGGTCAAGATACCTATATCTTAGCCTGGTGTCTTCGTTAGTGGAAATCCTGTCATCAATCTCCATTGGCGGAGTTTCTGCTTCATTCAAAATCTCAATTTTCTCGACAAAAACCTCAATAGCGCCAGTCTTCATCTTCGGGTTTTCCATTCCCTTTTTCCTCTGCTTTACAATGCCTGAAACCTGCACGACATCCTCTCTTCCAAGATGCTCTGCTGTCTTGTGGGGTTCCATATTATGAGAAGGGTCAAAAACTATCTGCGTTATTCCATACCTGTCCCTTAGATCGATGAATATGACTCCCCCATGGTCCCTTCTTGTGGAGCACCAGCCGCAAAGAATCACTTTTTTGTTTATGTCTTTTCCAGTCAATTCGCTGCATGTATGGGTGCGTTTCATAGGAAAATGAATTGAAGAATGTTATTTAAATTTATTGCCAAATTAATTTTGATAACATAATTTCAACGCCTTCCTTTCATTTCAATATCATACATTACCTCTTCCAGCTTCTTCAGGTTCCACTTTATAGAATCGGATTTTTTCCTTAATTCGCCGTTTCTTAGGTGCAATTTTAAGAATTCGCCGTAAATATCGTGTACAAGTTCTTTAATCCTTTTTGCCTCGCCAAATTTCTTGTGTATGACATCATAAATTGCTTTTCTCACCAGCTCGCCTGTCAAGTCGCAAAGCCCACTTAAATAATTCTCTGCAGAAACCCCAAGGCCTGCTTTTGTCGGTATTTTTCCGCTCTTGACAAACTCGTAGAATGAGATTGCCTCCACATATTCCTGAAAAGCAACTGAGCTTATGTTAGTGTCAGTCAAAATGTTCACTTTTTTCAGTTTCCTGACCTTCTCATTAATTTTTTTTATTGCAGACTCTGCCTCTTTCATGTCATTCCTTTGGGCGGCATAGATTATCTGCTTGGAAATTGTAATAACCTCCCTTGAAGTCTGGATCACATCTTCCCTTTTCAAGTCCAGATTATGCATCTCCTTCCTTATCTTGCTGAATTCCTGCCTGTTGAGCATGAGTAGAAGTTGTTTCCTTTATTTATAAAGATTTCCGAAAGCTTTAAATATCACGTTCAGCAGTGGATTCCTATGGCCAACCCTATGAGAGATGTGCTGAATTTCTTTGAAAAGATTGGATTGTTTGATGTCGTGCTGCCTTTCCTGCTGGTCTTTACGATTGTTTTTGCCATTCTTGAGAAAACAAAAGTGCTTGGAATGGATGAGATTGACGGCAAGAAATACACAAAGAAAAACCTTAATGCGATAGCTGCCTTTGTCTTGGCTTTCCTTGTGGTTGCCTCTTCCCAGATTGTTGAAATCATTACATCAGTTTCAGCCAATGCAGTAGTAGTCCTTTTCCTTGCAGTACTGTTTTTGCTTTTGGTCGGCTCATTCTACAAGGAAGGCGAATCTGTATACCTTGAAGGCCCCTGGAAGCTTACATTTACTGTAATCGTGTTTGTGGCAATAGTGGGGATATTCCTTAATGCAATTAAGACAAGCGACGGCACTACATGGCTTGAGGCAATGACCAGCTTCACAGGCTCAGGCAGCAGCAATGAGGTAATCGGCTCAGTGGTGCTGCTCCTGATAATAGTCATGTTTATTGCTTATGCCGTAAAAGAGCCCTCCAAAAAATCAGAGCATCATTAATTTCATAAGATTTATATACTAATATTGAAAGAGGTGTTAAAATGGTTCAATCTTACAGGATGGACGAGTTTGTTAGGACCCTTGACTATTATGGGCTTACTGATATACTGCTGCCCTTCATGCTTATTTTTGTCATTATTTTTGCTGTTTTGCAGAAAACCAAGATTCTTGGCGATGCAAAAAAGAACCTTAACGTTGTTGTAGCCTTGGTTGTTGGGTTGCTTGTTGTGGTGCCACATGCAACAGGAAGGCTCCCTCCAAATGCGGATCCTGTTTTGATTATGAACGAAGCGCTTCCCCAGGTTTCAATAGTGCTCGTCGCTATTATCTTTCTGCTTATTTTGATAGGCGTGTTTGGCCAGGAAAGTGTTTTTCTTGGAGTTTCAATGCCCGGCTGGATTACTTTTTTGTCTCTTGGAATTATCCTCATTATATTTGGAGGGGCAGCTGGATGGTGGTCAGGATATTTCGGCAGCACATTGGAAAACTTTTTCGGCACTGACGCCATTGCAATCGCGATAATGCTGCTGGTTTTTGGAATAGTCATTGCATGGATTACAAGCGAGTCAAAGGAGAGGGAAGAAAGATCTATGCTCAACAGGATGGGAATGGATTTCAGCAAGCTATTCGGCGGCAAGGGCGGAGGCCATTAGCTTATCAATATGGCAACTTTCCTGGATGTCACAAGATTAGAATATTTTAACCCGATCTTTGTTTTCATATTTGTCTGGATAGTAGTCTATGCAACTTTAATATGGTCAAAGGTCCTTGGCAGCAACAACATTCTTAATGCCATGATTGGGCTGATTTTGGGCATATTTGTTGTAACCTCAAATGCTGCAATACTCCTTGTTTCAAAAGTCGCGCCTTTCCTGACAGTAGTTTTTGTCCTCATAATGCTTTTTAACGTGGCTGGAGGAATGCTTGGCGGCAGGATAGAGTCCTTTCCAGCCATGAAAGGGATATTCCTTTCAATGATAATCTTTATTGTCCTTGTTGGAATAGCGCTTGAGATACGAGGCACATTTGGGGAGGCAGGAGCTTCCACAGAGCCACAGTCTGACCTATCCAAGAACGTCAACCTGCTGCTTCATCCAACTTTCTTAGGGATGATATTGATCTTGACAGTTTCAGTGTTTACAATTGCCTTATTGGCTGCAAAAGGCTAGAAATAATTATTTCTTTTGGGGCTCTTTAAACCCTTTTGTCATTCTGTCAAGCTTGTTTACATTCTCTGTAAGGGTAGGCAATACTTTTTGGAATACCTTTTCCATTGCCTTTACCTCTGTGCCTACATCAACTATGTTCTGGTCATAAGCCGAGATTTTGCTCATTATGCTTTTTGTCAGTGAGTCGATGCTTATCCTCAAGTCAAGCAGCTGCTGCTCAGCCTTTGCTATCCTGTCCTCGCTTTTCTCCTTCCACTCTATGACTTTCTTTATGTCCTTTGCAAACTCTTCCCATTTTTCATCAATTACAGCTTCTGCAACTTCCTGGATCCTTTCCTCATCAAGAGTTGCAGGCGCCATAATCTCTTTTGGAGCCTGGAAGTCCTGTTGAAACTGAGGCTGTTGCTGGAACTGCTGCTGCTCATAACTTTGCCCATAGTCAGGCATTCCTGTATCGCTCTGCTCAGGCGCCTGAAATTCAGGCGTTATCCCTGCCTGGTTGATCGCATCAAATATCTGAGAAGTGTTGTAGCCCTGGCTTTGTAGCATCTGGACTATCTGGTTGTTCGTGTAGCCCTGCTGTTTCATCGCCAGGACCTGCTCGACAGGGCTTTGCTCTTGAAGGTCTGCTGCCTGGGTAGTGTCCAAGGACGCTTCCTTCTTTTTCTTGCCCATCCCAAACAAAGCCATCAATGCACCTCTTTTTTTTGTAATCCTCAACCATACTTATATTTAAACATTACCCTGCCGTTTGTCCAAAACCTCATTAATAATCTGCTCAACCTCGTTTTGCGTCACAAACTTTACAGGATTCCACAGGTTGATGTACTTTTCCAGCACTTTTACCTCCTCTTTTCTTGCAGTTGCCTGCAGTTCCCTTATCACAAGAAGCAGCTTGTCCTTTAGCTCCTGCATTTCCTTCCTTATCTCCATTATGTCAGAGGCAATGGTCTTTATCTCGGCAGAATAATGCTTGTTCTTCGCTATTATGCCCTCTTCTGTCATCTGGAGGAATCTCCTGAGGTTTGTGAATCCCTCTTCCAGAAGCTTGAGGCGTCTGCTCAGGCTGCTTACGTCATTTGTTATTCCGCTTACATCAGCTTGCGGCTGCTGCGGCTTTCCAAATCCAAAAACACTTTGCTTTTTTGGCGGCGGAGGCAATTCCTGTTCAAGTGGCATTTTAGGTGCTAATTTTTTCCCACATATATAAATATCACGTTTTTTTGGTTTTTTTGTATTTGGTGACTTTTACGGTTGAGCCTTTCTTCAGTTTTTCATCCAATATTTTTTCGCATTCATCCTCTAATTTTTTAATAATTCCATCTGGAATCTCAATGTTCATATCTTCTTTCAGCTCCAATAAAAATTGGTATAAATTAAGAGGAATTACATCCCCAACCATCTTCATCTGATTTATTGACTCTTCCAGCAGAATGTCGAAATTTATATTTGTGTTTTTTATTATACCAGCGGCATCCAGCCTGTCACCTGCCCTGTCAGTTGCGCATTTTAAAATAATTATATCTTCAGGCGAGATGATATTTGCTGTTAGACTGCCATATTCCAGCACTAGCCTCGCCCTTTCCGCCATAGCATCAGTAAATTTTAGATTGATTATTTTTCTGTTAAATAAGTCAAACCTGTCTTGCCCCCTTTGCAGCAATATTGGCACATTTTTCTTATTAACATATAACATTTTAGAGCTTCTTTCGGCATATCCCAGCTCTTTCATTGCTTTGAGGGCATAGTCCCTATCATTTTCAGTGAGGAGCACTATGTCTATATCTTTAGTAACCTCCTTTAACTTATAATAAAGCATAGCAGAGCCGCCTATTACGTAGCACTTCAGTTTTTTCTTTAGGCTTGAGCCAATCAGGTTGAAAATGTCTTCTTGCACTTTTAAGTCAGTCATTCTTTGTACCTCGTTAAATCAGATTTGTTAAAAGGAATATGGACGTTCCAAATTTTTTCCAGGCTATTAAAGTCTTTTGTTCTTGCATACTTCACAATATGCTTACTTTTTATTTTACTCTTCATCAGCGCATTTCTTGTCCTTTTATCCATTCTCTTGACCCTCATTATAGTTTTAGCTACATCATATAAAGCTCCTACTTTTCTTGCAACATTGTATTTTTTTGAATAATAAGCCAATTTTGACCAGCTTTTGATGAAATTAAACAAGCCCAGGGATGCAAGAGCCAATCTAAAATTTCCATCTGCAACAGCCATTGGCAAGGCCTCCTCCACTTCCAGTTTCCTATCCATTACCTTATGATAATAAGGCTCCCAAAGCTTGATTTTGGAATATTTGTTTATTATATCATAAATGCCAAGATGCTCTTTTCCTGCAATCCTGACAGGGCTTATTTTATACAATCTTGGCTTCTTGCCACCTCCTGCAGTTTCAACAAAGCCGTCTTTCCTTAATATGCTAAGCATTTTTATTGCTGTGGATTTCCTTACACTAAGCTTCTGTTGGACTATCTTCAGGGTATTCAGCCCTTCCAGTTTTTTTGCTATTTTGATGGATTCCATACATTAAGTAATGCATCAGAACTAATATATAAAGATTGCTATAATTGCCCGACTTACTCTAATAAACTCACGCAGCCTTAGCCAAATTCATTTCAATATCTTTATCTGCCTCTTTCTTACCTGATTTTTGGCCTTGCTGGCTACCTTTAATATTCTGTGACAACCTCTTTATTAAGTGCATTAAAATCCAGTTCTGCAATTTGATTTTCTTATTTAATATATCCATAATATTATTTTCACGCTTGTTGTATTCTTCTAATGTTTCCCAATCCTTTTTTACAGTGCTGAATTTCCCTTTGACCAATTCTCCAATCTTGCCTTCTATCATCAAGCCTTGCAGCTCTTTTAGCGATTTCTCATCTGATTTTTCAGATGCGTCCACAGAAGATATAATATTCAATATGCCGCTTTTTTTTAGTTCCTTTAAGGAAAATGAGGCATTCGATAATTTTTTTAGCAATTGCTTGTAATTCTCTGGAATAAAGCGTAATTTATCCAGGAAAGCCAGAAGGCTAATCTGGGCTATTCTTAATTCATTGAGCTGCTTTCTGAATTTTTCCTCCTGTTCTAAGAGGTCAATCAATGTAGCATGCTCCTGCCTGATATCCTTCCTTCCCTCTTCTGTCCAGAGGTTTGCAGGGCTTGCCTTTTCCCAATCTTCAAGAAGCTTTTGTTTGTTTTCTCCTCTTTTTAATAATCCGTCTTTCTCAGCTTTTGTTTTATTCAGGAACTGTATTTTTTCATTTAAGTCTTTAATAAATTGCTCTATTCTGCTTATAGCTTCTTTTATTTCTGACTCTTTTGGTTTTTCACCTTTCAAAGCACCCAACTTTTCCTCAGGACTTTTTCTATTGAACCGAATTAGGAATAGTATTGTTATGACCAATGCACCAAATAAGCCAAGATAGCCCCCAGTTCCGATACCCGCATTCTGAATATTAATGTCATTTGGGATACCTGAACCTGCTTGTTTCAAATCGTCTGGAGTATTTAAGCTTCCTTGTACCTTTGGTAATTTACTTTTTTCCCTTTCTCCTTTGATTTCTTTTAGTTTAGGACCTAACACCTCATCTTCTGCAGGATTTGAAATTTCAGGGTCATTCCATATTGGCCATGATTTTCTCTCTAGCACCGGCTTATTGTCCTTTATCTCAACTTCATACTCATACTTATTTTCACCAACCGTTACCGTTACTGTACCCCTGTTTGCTAGACCTCTCACAGCTGCGTTATACGCTTCCTGTGTTGCATAATCATCAGGATCTATTCCAAACAAAGTGCCCGCATCAGACTCTTCTATTTTACCTTCTTTCTTTTCAATAAATCCAGGTTTCTTGTTTTCAAGATATTGCTTAGTTGCTTCCTCTTTTCTTGGATCAACTACGGGATTGCTCCAAGAATCATCTCTCTTCAAGATAATTTCCTTTTCACCCTTTTCAAGGAAATATTCTTTTTCGCCAAACTTTTTTTGGGCATTGGCTAGAGCCAAATCCTCAACTGCCCTATCATAAGCTTTTTGATTCTTATAATCGCTAGGATCCACATCAAATAATATTCCATTTGCGGTTTCAGTTATTAAAGGCTTGGGAGCAGCAACTAATCCTTCCTCTTCCTTCTTCTCCGCTTCAGGATGGACAACCTCAAGCCCTCTTGGGCCTGTTGGGCCAGCAGCCTTTACGTCCTTAAACAGATTATTAAGCCAATTTGGAACTCCAGGCTGAAAGCCAAGGTTGATTTTCTTCAAGTTTGCAAAAGTGTCCTTGAAATATCCTCCGACTCCGCCTATAGCGCCTGATGGCGAGGGAATTTCTGGTATTCTTCCAAAGTCAGGCGGAGTAAAGCATCCGCGGAAAAGCATGATAAGTGCTATAACAAGGATTGTCAGCAGCAATGCAAGCACAAAGCGCCAAAACCTGTTCTTGATGCCTTTCAGCAGCCACATAAACAGGATAAACACTAAAACATACCAAATCCAGTTGAATGGCTCGCTTACCTCACATACATTAGGGAAAGTGAAATCCAGGCTTAGGTAAAAGTAAAATCCCTGCAATAAGGCTATGGTCAGCAAAGTAAGGCCTGCTGCAAGCAAAACACGCAGGAACTTGCTCTTTATCCCCTTGAGCAGCCAGCCATACAAGATAAAAAGCACTATGTACAATATCCAGTTGACGTAAGGCAATAGGACTGTTATAGAAAACCCTCCCAAAACCAAAAGGAATGCAGTCATCAAGCCAAGCAGAATTGCAATGACCTGCTCAGGCCTTTTGACTTCCTTGAAAGCGTACCTTACCCCAATCATGTAGATTGATATGAAAAGAAGTGAGAAGAAGAAAAAGTCAATTGCAGATGAGTACATTTCATATTGCCTGCTTGTAAAGAAATCATTAATTCTCAATAGCCCATCTGTAAATACATCTGTCACGGGCCTTGCATAGGCAGACGTAGATAAAAATAAGGACATAATTATCAAAATTAATGCGCCAGCTGTTTTTTTATTAAATAACATCTTAAAACCCCGAAATGCAGCTTTTTATCATTTCCACAACCTTTTCTTCCCCAAGCAGCACAGTCCCTCTCTTAAGGAACTGAAGCAGCTCCTGGCTTTTTTTCCTCCACAATGCCGTAACTTCATCCTCTGATTTGGCTATGACCTCTATTCCAGGAATTAAAACTTCCAAAGTTGTCATGTTATCAGTTATCAGGAGCAGGCTTTTTTTGTCTAGAATTGCTGCCTTTGCCTGCTTAAGCTGCTCTACGCTTATCTTCTCAAGCTTTTCATCAGTATGCAGAAGAACAACCTGCGCCAAATGCTCTGCAATCCTGCTTTCAAAATTGACCTGATAGAACAAACCTGTTCCAAATTTTTGCCCTGCAACTATCCCGTTCTTCTCAAGCTTTTTCAGTATGTTGAAAACGCCGGCAGGGCTAAACCCTAGCCTTTGGGCAATATTTCTTATGGTAAGCCTTTCTGTGAAGTTTCTAACTAAGAAATTCAGTACACTAAACTCATTATCTGATAATGATAGCATTGTTTATTTTTTATTAATAATTATTTGTTTTTTTTAAAAATTTAATTATTTTTTATAGTTAAGTACTTAATTTTTAACATTAATAATAACTTTTTATAAAATAATTAACTTTTTTTTTCAATTAATAATACTTTTATTAAGAACTAATGTTTACTATTTTTAAATGTTTTGTTTTGTAAACCGGAATGGCAAATAGCAAAGTATATATATAATTAATTTCAGAGTAGATTAATCAATAAAAGGAGGTAAAGGTGAGGCAAAATTTCACCTTAATCTCAAAAAAACGGAGGTTATCAAAATGGGATGTTGTGAAGGAGGCATTTGCAGCAAATGCTGGGGCGTGAAATTTATAGTAGTTGGTGTAGTGCTCTACCTGGCAACTTGGTATGCAAAGGGGCAAAACAATATATGGCTTGTTTGGTACACAATAGCTGCATTATTAGTATTAAAGGGTGTTATGAAATTAGCAATGCCAATGGGATGCGGCCACTGCACAGATGTTTCAATGAAAAAGGGCAAGAAATAAGCTTGCCTTTTCTTTATTTTTAATTAATTTTTTATAGTGTGCTTCTTTCTGAGATTATATATGGACGAAATAAAGAAAGTTCTTATGACGAGGCAGGGCAGGAAGTTCTATGCTAAGGATACTGAAAGTGATGTTCACACCCAATACGGCTTTGTCAGAAAAGAAGACTTAAAAAAATCAAAGGAAGGGGATTTGATGAACTCAAACACCGGAAAGGAATTTTTCATTTTTAACCC
>JACOUX010000039.1 GCA_016177615.1 Candidatus Woesearchaeota archaeon
CGTTGTGCCGAAGTATGACTGCTACAGGGCCGACATAATAGCAGACGCAAAAATAAGGAGTGATTACTCAAGTGGCTATTTCCCGATTCGGATAAGGAATAGCGGAATAAAGCCAGCAGCTTATGGCATTGCACTTGAAGGGCCAAGCTGGATTTCAATTGAGCCGGAAAAGCTGATGGTAAACCCGGGGCAGATTGGCAATGCCAATTTGAAAATAAGCCCTGGCCATGAAGTTGAAGAAGGAACCTACCCTGTGAAAATCCATGCCAAGTTTGAAGATATAGCATACTCAAAAAATATAGAAGTTGAGTTAAGCAAAAACAGATTTTTAAAGGCCTTTAAGTCTTTTTTCATTTTCTATCAATATTACATTTATCTCATTTTGGTTATTGCAGCCTTGCTGTTGGCTTTTAGGAGGCGGATTGTGAATAAAATAAAATCCTCGTATAAGAATTACAGGACAAAACAGGCAAGATTAAAGTCCCTGAAGGCAGCTAGAAAGGCAAGGGAATTGAAAAAGAGATTAAAGCAACTGGAAAAAGCCGAAATTGGAGTTAAAACTAAAAAATATGCAGCAAGAAAAATATTTTTATTTTTTGCCGGATTTATCATAATCGTAGCTATTTTGTCTTTTTCAGTTTATAGATTTGATTTCCCTGTTTCAAGGGAATTTGTCAAAAACTATTACCCATATTTCCTTGCAGGAATTTTAGCATCAATTTTCATCATTCTTTTGATTGAGTTCTACAAGCCATTGTTCAGGCTGCTAAGAAAAATAAAATAAAAGTGGGGACGTAGGGATTTTCGAGCTTAATCAAGCATTCGAACCCTAATTTCGGCTCTTAGTAATTTCTTACTAAAATCCACCGGTATCACCTTTAGTAATTCATCGTCTTGCGACTCGTCGCTCCAATGCTGGAGCCGGTGATAATAACCAGGCTGTATGGACTCTTAAAATCCTTTATACGACGTCCCCTTTGGTCCTAAGAATCTAATATCGTTATTTAAAGATTGTTGTTGTTTTTTGTTTTTTTGAAATTTTCTATTGATTTTTGCAATGCCAAGCCTAAAAATTAAAACCCAATCTTATCCCCTATCTCAATTTTTGTTTTTTTGATAGCTCCATTGCTTAATTCAACAGCATACATGGCTTTCTTTTTCGATGCATAAAAGGTGAATGGCCTGAAATCATCTTTTTTGTCAACAACAATCCTGTTTTTATCGAGGAAAATAACATCTATCGGATAGAAGACAAAAAGCATGTGCAATGAAATTATTTTTTCATCCTTAAACTTGAAAATCAAGGCCTTATCCTGTTTAACCGAGAACATCAATCCAACTGACTTTAGCAGAATATTGCCCAATATTCTTGCATCTTTGTGCAAAACCTTGTTTTTTGTTATATTTTTAAGCAACATTTTGCCTGCAAAATGATTTTTCTGACATATGGACAATTGCGTTGATTTATTATATTTGCACGCAATTGTCTATCTCGTAAATTGCAGCTATTTATTTCAATTTAATTACCGCAATTTACGATATTTGTTTTAAAATATAGGTTTTTCCGAAAACTTTATATAGTTTTAATTTTTCAATATTTTTTATTGGGGTTGGTTATTTGCAAATAAGCAATTATTTGCCTATAGTTGAAGCATTTATTTACCTATAACAAATCAAAACATTTAAATATATGCTGCCAAACCAATAAATCTTTGATTTCGCCACATAAAGAGGAGTGATGATGAAAAAAGAGGGCAAACTCAGTTTAATATTCATCTTGATTGCTTCTTTTGTATTTCTGTTAGTGTATATTGTGATGGTTTTCGGCAATGCAGGGGTAAATTCCAATTTTCCTGTCAATGAAACCAATGCAAGCTCGTCAGCAGGTGTGGGAAGTACAGTCCATCCGTCAATGGCAGGATTTAACGGTACAAATCCGTTGTTTAGATGCAACATAAGCACAACCAATAACGGCTCAAATACCAATATCACAAACGTTTCTTTGTTTATAATGCAAACTCCTATAGCAGATATCAATACTGCCAAAGCAAACCAAACAATCAATATCAATGACAGCACAACAGCCCAGGTCATTAATTTTAGCTTCCCGAAGACGCTTGGCGAAGGGCTTTATTATTGGGCTTGCAGAGCTGAAGATAATCAATCAAATGGTTGTGGTGGCGGCACGTGCACTTCTACTTACAATTCAACTGTCAACAGAACACTAATTATTGATAATACTGCTCCCGGATTTTTCAACCTTACAAACACTTCCATTAGCACCACCACAGTCTCTACTGAAACTGTAATCTATGTATCAGTAAACGCTACAGACTCTTTTACTTCTATAAATATTCTAAGGCTTTTCGCAAATACCACAAGCACAGCCAATAACCAAGTCAATATATCTGGTGGCACAAGCGGGGTGACTGCAGATAATAGTACTATGGTGAATTTATCCTTCAAAATACCGGGCATTGCAATCAACCAAATAATTAACTTAACCATCCAAGCTAATGATTCTGTGGGAAATGTCAATATAACATCCGCTATTCTATTTTTCGTTGCCGGTGACGCAACAGTGCCTGGGCCTATAACCTTAAATTCCCCAATTGGCTTTTTTAACCAATCCACCGCAACAGCCCCAACCTTTAACTTCACAGCATCTGACAATAATGACACTTCTTTGAGCTGTACTATTAATATATCAATGGGAGGCTCGAACTTCACCCATATACAAAACTTGAATGTGACAAACGGGACTGCGCATGTTAACACAACATCAGTGCCATTGTCAAACGGCACATATGTTTGGAATGTAAGCTGTGTAGACAGCCCCGGCAATTTCAATGTGTCTGTATTCAGCAATTTCACAGTTGACCAGATACCCCCTAGGCATATAAAGTTTAATCTATCTTCTAATGCTACAGGAGACGGCATAGATGCCGGAGACATAATTGGTTCAATCACCTTGTCAGAAGTTCCAGCCGGAAGAGGAGGTACAGGAGCGCAAGGCAGGAAGATCGTTGCATTTGCAAATATTACAGATAACTTGACACGGCCATTCCATGCGGCTTTGCAGTTTTATAATGGCACAACATGGACTACACTAAATACAACAAAAAACCTTGATAATGAGATTAACATAACCAATTCTGCAACCAATGCAAATTCAAGTGTTGTATTAAACTTTACACCTCCAACTGGGCATAATGAGTTTGAAGGCAGGAATGTAAGCTTCAGGATAATAGTCAATGACACATTAGGCAATATAAATACTTCTGCAGAGGTCATGAATATAACAGTAAATATCAATGACACAACAAAGCCAACTGTAACAATAAACGGAACAATTGCAACTAATGGAACTAACACCACAAATACCCTGCCGCTTGTCAGCTGGTCTCTTGTTGAAGGCACCAGTTTGACTGAAGTTAATGCAAGCGTAGACGGAGTTATAACAGATGACGGCTGCAACAAGTTTAAAAGATTTACTACAACTGCCAACGAGAACAGGAATTTCTCTTTTACGCCAACCAATAGCCCTTCCTGCACATTGGCAAACGGGTCACACTTTATCAAGGTCGAGTCAAGAGATTCATGGAGCAATGTTGAGGTTGTTTTCCACAACTTTACAGTGCAAAGCGGAAGCGCTCCTGGATTAGTATTCAATAACATAACTCATCTGAACGGAGTTGATACCGAAATTAACCCGGTAAATAAGACTAACATATCATCAAGGATGGGTATGAACTTCTCTGGCTTTGGTGGCTCTGCCAGTGTTTCAAGTTTGACATATGTCTCAAGCTGCAATTCATCTGCAACAGTTACATTTGGCAACGGCTCAGTTATCTTCCCTTTCAATGAATCGGATTGTCCGACAACAACCGGCAACAGGACTTTAAAGGTAACTGTAACAGACACAGCCGGCAACTCCAATTCAACAGTATTTGGCTTCTTGCTGGACAATGCACCGCCTTCAATAGCCGTTCAGCTTCCAACCCAGGGAAGCAGTGTCAGAAGCAATGTATCTATAAATTTAACAGTGCAGGATAATTCACTGTCACCCTCATTTGTAGGATATTACCTGGATGGCAGCACAACTGTCCAGCAGCTTAACTTTACTGCCGGGCAAACAGGACAAGGAAATGGCTCATTAAATATAAGCTATAATAGGACAATTTCATTCAACCCAGGAACGCACACAATTAAGTTTACAGCTAACGACACATTAGGCAATGCCATAAACACCAGCATAATAACATTTACTGCATTAGGCGGCATAAGGCCAAATGAGATAAACAGCAGCCTCAGCGTATTCCTAGGAAATTTAATGATATACCCAGCCAATGCAACAATTAGATTGAAGGGCGCAGGCGGAGATTACCAAGATGTAGGCACTGCAAATGAAACTGATGCAAGCGGCACTTTTGAAATATCATTGTATTTGAATCAAACTAGTGCAAATACACAAGTAAACGTGACAATAACGGACATAAACGGCTCTGGAGCTAATTGGGATAAAATAAACTTTAGCATGTTTATCAATGAAAGTAAGTTTGAAACACAGGTACAGAACAACTTTACTGCAGATATTTTTGCATATGTTGTATTTAATGCCAGCTTTGAAGAATTCCTTCCAAACAGAAACGATTACTCTGGAGTTGTTCTATTGCCATTCAATATATCAAATGAGTTGGCTCTTGCAAAAGAAATATGGTTCTTCCCGAATTCAAGCAAGCTAACTGGCGTTTCAGACAGGGTTAATGTAAGCAATTGCACTTCAGCGTTTACAAAAACCACAGACACTCCATGCTGGAATTACACTACTGGCGGAAAGACTTTAGTATTTGTGCCGCATTTCTCAGGTGTAGGAGCTGGAAATGACTCTTTAGCGCCTACAGTGAATGTCACAACGCCCACCCAGAATTTCAGCGGGCTGAGCATGTTTGATCCAAACATAACAGTATCAGCAGATGCTATATCCTGCTTGTCATCCTTAAATGGGACTGTTGCAAATGTGACGATGGCAAAGAGCGGCAACATCTGCCTTGGGCAGACTGAAAGGCTCAAGAACTTGAATTTGGCAGAAGCAGGCTATAACTTTACGTTTACAGTCACAGACTCTTCTGGAAACATCAATAGATATGTGTGGAGGTTTAACGTTTCTGACGAGACAGCACCAAACACGCCAAACAGCACAAGAATATCGGTCAGTGAGAGCAGCACTTCTGCAACAGTAACCATAAGCGGAATGAATGAAAGCGTTAATGCGTCTATAACTGCCTTTTCCGGGTCATCAAATGCAACTAGCACAATTGCAACCCCGCAGACAGACTTTAACACCACCCAGGAAGTTTCATTCCCCACTTTGACCGCAAGCACAACTTACCATATGAATATTACTGTATGCGACTTTGCAGGAAACTGTGCAACAAATAGCACCAATTTGGCCTTTACAACAAGCGCAGCAGCAGCCACTACAACAACAACCACCACAACAACAAGCAGTGGAGGAGGAGGCGGAGGAGCAGCAGCCCCAAGCAATGTAGCTGCAGAAACTTCAAAGAAATGGGATACTTTAGCAGAAGGCTCAAGCGCTGTTTTAAGCATAAATAACGCAAATATAGCAGTAACAGGAGTTGTAATTGATGTTAAGTCAGCAGTCACAAGTGCAGAGGTAAAGGTTGCAAGCTTAACAGCAAATCCATTGTCAACTGCAGCAGCTGGCAAAGTCTACCAATACTTGCAGTTAACAAGAAGCAATATAGCTGATACAGACGCTTCAAAGATAACAATAAACTTCAAAGTGCCAAAATCATGGCTGTCAACAAATGCGATTGCAGAAGGGGATGTAGTTTTATACAGGTACAGTGATTCCAAGTGGAATGCCTTGTCAACAGCAATGTCAGGCTCTGATGCAAATAATGTCCTCTATTCAGCTGTAACCCCAGGATTCAGCACATTTGCCATAGGAAACAAGGAAGCAGCCCCAGCAGCAGCACCAGCTGCAGAAGCGCCATCAGAGGCACCAACTGCGCCAGCAGGAGAAGCTCCAGCAGCTCCAGAAGGAAAGCCAGCAGAAGAAGCAGCCATGGAGAAGAAAGGCCTAAGCACAACTGCAATAGCATGGATTGTTGTTGCAGTAATAGTAGTCAGGCATTGGCTACTTCATGATGCAGAAGAAGAAGGCTGAATAGGATTTCTTTTTTATTTTAAGTTTCATTAACATCTCGATATAATCAACGGGTTACCTCTTTCACTGATACTTTAGGAGGTCGTTCTTCGTTATATTTTAATTTTAGGATAGTTTTTAATGCCTTGATTCATTAATTGTTCAAAACTAACAACTAATTGACTTAAAACACTAATTTAAAACCACTAGCGACCCATGCTCTTTCTTAACTTAAATGGGTGCCCCGCATACTTCAAGCTGCACTACAATATGCAATATAGTTGCCAGATCCAAGGCTGGTCTCCTAATTACCTTTTAGAATAGCAAGGAAGCCTTATTGGATTTTAAATTATATTAATTTATATTGAGTAATCTAATCTATCCACATTCAAATTAAATAAAAGAAATAAAATAATCTATTTTACTCTACCCTTGTTGTTATCTGGCCAACGTTTGTATGTGCTAAGCCGCCGGCATCAGCTGGGGTAGTGTAAGTTACATTGAACTGGCCGTTGTACTTTGACGAACCAGTATTTACACAGACCATATTTGCGGTATATGGCTGGCCTGTTTGTGCAGTGCATTGGGCTGCCTTTAAGTCTGTAATAGTCAGGTCATAGCCTAATGAGTTTCGCATGACTACGTTAAGCGCTGCGCCAGTTGCTTTGTGGTCAATGCAGCCTATCCCAGCCTGCAAGGTGCACTTGGCAGGCAGGAACTTGTCAGGGCTTAAAACCCCAAAGTAAGCAAGAGCCCCTACAGCAACTAAAACGACAAGTATGGCCCACCCATAAGTCATTAAAAACTCAAGGGCTGCCTGTGATTTCCTGTTAACCATTAATTTCACCTCATTTATTCAATCTTAGTGTTGATATTGCCAAAAGCCGTCTTTGAAAGGTTCGTGTCCTTTTCAGTGTAAGCTAGTGTTATATCTCCCTTAAACTTGTCTTTTGAGATGCCGTTGCTGCACCCTGTAATGACAAATGTGTAATCTGTTCCGCTCAGCATTGTCTGGC
>JACOUX010000001.1 GCA_016177615.1 Candidatus Woesearchaeota archaeon
CACAAGAGTTGCTTTACATGCTGCTTTGCCAGACTTGTTCTATGACAAGAGAGTGTTTGATATTGACAGCAGGCAGCCAGTTAATGAGGAAGAAGATTTCAATCCAGTTGCAAATGAAGACAAATACAGCATAGGCAATTACAAGCTAAACAGATACCATCTTGAAGCTTTAAAAAGAGTTTATGACAGGTTTAACAGAAACAAGCAGATGAAAGTAGCTTGGAGCAAGTTCTTTGATATGATTAAGAAAGGAGAGTTTAACAGCTACGAAAAGAATGTAGATGAGTTATACAACTTAATGACACAAAAGCTATTCATGCCAAATACCCCAGCAATTGCAAATTTTGGCAATCCTTTAGGAATGGGCAGTGCATGTTTTCATCCAAACCAGCCTATTATGACTGCAGATGGTCCTAGGGAGATTAGAAATATTCATGTGGGTAATTTTGTATTAACCCATAAGGGAAGGTTTAGAAGAGTTGAGAAGGTGTAATACAAATTCTTTATACAAAGTGAGCTGCAGCAAACTCCCAAAGCCTTCCATGCTTGTAACAGAAGAGCATCCTATATTAAGCTATAAGGACAACAAGATTCAATGGGTACAGCTTAATATGCTTAATGAAGGAGATTATGTAGCTTTATCTTACCCTACAGAAACAGAAGACGTTGCGGAGATAAAGGTTAGTGATATAGTAAAAAATGTCAATTTGAACGAAAGAGGCGAATGCTCTTATGAATATAAAGGAGGTAAATTCAATGCATTTGTACACACTACAAAGCCTGTAAAAAATATTATTACTGTTGATTACGAGCTTATGAAGTTATTTGGGTACTATCTTTCTGAAGGCTCAATTGCAGACAAGGATTGTGTAAGATTCACATTTTCGGCCGATGAGGAAAATTATTGCAGAGAAGTTATATCAATAATGGAGAGTAAATTTGGAGTTTCTGCAAGAGTAGAAAAAACAAATAGCGAAACCAGAAAATGGCTATCGTTAAGATTTCATTCTACAATACTGGCTAATTTCTTTGAAAACATTTTAGGCAGAGGGTATAAAAATAAAACTATACCACAATGGATCATAAAACTGCCCCAGAATAAGCAAAAAGGAATTATGGCAGGCCTTATAAGAGGTGATGGCACCTTGGAACAGCCCAGCCTTATAGGTGCACAATAAGCGGAGAAAATGGTCTTTTGCTTATTAATGAATTATTTGACAGGCAAGAAGTTGATAGTGGTTACAAGCTAAATACCATTGTTGCAGATGGCATAACCTTTACAGAAATAGACGAAATATCGAAAGTAGAGTATTTTGGACCTGTTTATAATCTTGAGATAGAAGATGACCATTCTTATGTTGCGAATATGGTTTCTGTGCATAATTGTTTTGTGTTAGATGTTCCAGACTCTATAGATGGCATTATGGAAACTCTAAAAAACACAGCAATTGTGTTTAAAGCAGGAGGCGGAATGGGTTACAATTTCTCTAAACTCAGACCAGAAGGTGATTTTGTAAGCTCAACTGGCGGCATTGCCTCTGGACCATTAAGCTTTATGAGATTGTTTGATACAATGACAGAGGTAATTAAACAGGGCGGGATCAGGAGGGGCGCCAACATGGGCATTCTAAACAGCAACCATCCTGATATCGAGCAATTCATAACAGCAAAAGAAGGCAACAAAGCACTAAGGAATTTTAACATTAGTGTACTTATAATGCCAGACTTTTGGGATTATTATGAAAAGAATGAGCCATATCCATTAGTCAATCCAAGAGATGGAAAAGTTGTTAGATATGTTAATCCAAGGCAGTTATTTGACAAGATTGTTTATCAAGCATGGGAATCTGCAGAGCCTGGTGTTATTTTCTTTGACAAGGTAAATGAATTTAATCCATTCTTTGAGCATCTTGGGCCGATTGTGACAACAAATCCATGCGGAGAAGTACTTCTTTACCCAAACGAGCCATGCAACCTTGGCTCAATAAATGTTTGGGTTTTTGTTAAAGAAGATGAAGATGGCAACAAGATGGTTGATTGGGATGCTTTAAAGGATGTGACAAGAAGTTGCACAAGGTTTCTTGACAATGTGATTGATGTAAACAACTTCCCCTTAAAAGCTATTGAAGAGATGAGTTTAGCAACAAGAAAGATTGGATTAGGTGTAATGGGAGTTGGAGACTTGCTTTATGAGCTAAGATTAGCTTATAACAGTGAAGAAGGGCGCAAGTTTATGGAGCAGTTGATGGAGTTCATTGCTTACTGGAGCAAAGTTGAGAGCATTGAGCTTGCAAAAACAAGAGGCAATTTGCCATATTATGACAAGAGCTTCTATCCAAAGGGAAGACTGCCTTTTAGAGGCGCTCAATTAAGACAAGAGTGGCACTTTGAGTGGGATAAGCTAAGTGAAGATGTAAAGAAGCATGGCATTAGAAATGGCTACA
>JACOUX010000035.1 GCA_016177615.1 Candidatus Woesearchaeota archaeon
TATGCCTCCAAGCCACTTTCTGATGGAAGCAAACGAGTCAACCGTGCTCTTTCTGAAAAACTGCCCTGCCGAGAATTCAAGCAAGAGCAGGGGCATTCCGGCAACAAGCATGGCTATAGTGTAAGGTATGAAAAAAAAGCCAGTAATTGTGTACGACAGGTAAGGGTAAAGGAAGATATTGCCAATTCCAACCGATGCGCAGACCGCCAGCAAGACAAAAAAAAATCTTGAATTAGTTGCCCCCATAAAACTTAAATTTTAATGATTATATTTAAACTTTTTGATTAAAGAGTGATAACAGAATTTTGAATCAATACCTTAATAAAATATCAAAGCATACCTTGACAAATGCATCCGTTAACCAGCAGGCATGTGCCAAAAACTTCAAAGGAAGTCATTGGGCAGGAAGGGAATATAAAGCAGCTGAAGAGGTTTATAGTTAATTTCTCGAATGAAAAAAAGAATTCCTGCCTCATCCGGCACAGGAAAAACATGCTCTGTTTATGCAATAGCGAATGAGCTTGGGCTCGAAGTCATCGAAGTTAATTCAAGCGATTTCCGCAATGCTGAGCAGATAAATGAAAAAGTCGGCAACGCTGTAAAGCAGCGCAGCCTGTTTGCATCAGGAAAGATAATTCTTGTGGACGAGATTGACGGATTAAGCGGCCATGAGGACAGGGGAGGAATACAGGCGATAGCAAAGCTAATTGAGGATTCCCCATATCCAATAGTGCTCACTGCAACAAATCCGTTTGAAAACAAGTTCAGCTCTCTAAGAAGCAAGTCATTCATGATGGAATTCAAGCCGCTTGATTATATGTCCATATTCCATATATTAAAAATGATTTGCGGGAAAGAAAAAATAAGATTCGAGGAAGATGCCCTAAAGGCATTGTCAAGGAGGTCAGGAGGGGATGCAAGGTCTTCAATAAATGACCTGCAAGCTCTTGCGCAGGAGAAAAAAGAATTGACTAAAGAAAGCCTTGTGGAATTGGGTGAGAGAAACAAGACAGAGAGGATAATGTCTGCGCTCAATAAAATATTCAAGACAACTGATTTAAAAGTGGCTATATCGGCATTTGAGAATGTTGAGGAGGACTTAAATGAGCAGCTTTTGTGGATTGACGAGAACCTGCCAAAGGAGTACACAAAACCGGAAGAGCTTGCAAAAGCCTATGAAATGCTGAGCAAGGCTGATGTTTTCAGCAGAAGAATAAGAAGATGGCAGCACTACAGGTTTCTTGTTTATATAAACGCATTGATAACAGCTGGAATAGCCTCTGCCAAGGAAGAGAAGTATAAAAAGCTGGTTGAGTACAAGCCGACAGGAAGAATTCTCAAGATATGGTGGGCAAACCAGAAGCTTGCAAAGAAAAAGGCAATTGCCCAAAAGATTGCGGAAAGGACGCACTCATCAACAAAAGATGTGCTGAAAAGCACAATGCCTTACCTTCCCTATATATTCAGCAATAAAAATATGGCCAGGCTTGTAATTGATGAACTTGAGCTGGACAAGGAAGAAGTGGAGTGGATTAGGAAGCAGGCTAGAAGTTAAGTATAAAATCGTAGGCAAATACAACTGATTTATTTATGGGTGAAGCCAGTCGCCTCCATCTCATGTTTGTGCAATGGTAACCATTCTATTTTTCCTGTGGCAATTGGATCCTTTTAGCTCGTAATATTCCTTAACCCTGTCCTGGGCAAGCTCTGGGTCCTCTATTTCCTGTATTCGTTCATAACCGACTTTAGCCAGCCATTGCTTAAATGGCTCAGCTTTTGGAGAAGGAATTGATTGTATAAGCCTAAACGCATTTTTTGTGTTTACGCAATCCGAATACCTCATTTTGCCATCTTTTGCCTGCAATTTCAAACCGTGACAAATTGTCACGAGTTGCGGTTCTCTCTCTTTTAGCTTTCGCCAGTAGGCTAGTTCGTCCTTGCTGTCTGTAAGAACAGCTATAATGTCGGATACTGAGAAATGCCACTCTTCATTATGCCAGATTCTTCTGATTTTCTTATCCTGAAATACAATTAATGATTTTTCTTTGGTCATTTCAGCGAATCCTTAAAAATATATTTAATTGCCTTAAAACCATATTACGTCCATCAGTTAAAAGCTGATGGTATATTTTCGACATATAAAAGAAGCTGTTTGATATATAAATGTTCTTCCTTTTCATCCCTATAATAGAATTATCCCATATCTCATAGCAATTTATTTAAATTAAAGCGGACTTTTGGCAGCTAAATTGAGGCATAGGGGGGCTGTTTTGGGGATTTTGGCACTTTTAGTTTTTGCTCTTGCGGTTTATGCTAGTGAGAGTTCTCAGCTAAAAAAAGGCAAGGCTTATGATGATTCTTTTGACTCGAATCCTAAAAAAGGATCAGACAGCAGTGTAGGGCTGGATGTTACAGCTTCAAAATCAAGAAAAGGTGGTGCAAACGCTGGAACAGATATTCAGGCTGCCAAAGGAAGATCCAAAAGAGAAGGCAAGATTGAGCTGGCAGCTTATGAATCAAAAGGCGAGAAAGTAAAAATAATTGTTGAGGTGGAAAAAGATGACAATTATCTAAAATCAATGGCGTTGGGCAATGAGTTTAAGGAATTCGGGCAGAGAAAGTTTAAGTCCATTACAGTTTCAAAATCCGAGTTGGGAAAATTGGAAGGAATGGATTCAGTGAAAAAAGTCTGGATTGAAAAGCAATATGAAAAGCTGCTTGAATTGTCTGCGCCAATAATCAATGCTGAGTCATTCTGGAATAATGGGTATAATGGGAGCAATGTTTCCGTGTGTGTTATTGATACCGGGATATATAAATCCCACCCTGCGTTTGGCTCAAGAGTGATAGCTGAAAAGGATTTTGTCACTTCTGACAGCGACGGCGATAATCCTGACGATTACCACGGGCACGGCACACATGTTGCCGGAACCGTGGCAGGGAACAATGAAACCTATAAAGGAATTGCATTTGGAGCAAACCTTATCAATGCGAAAGTTTTCAGCTCGTCTACAGATCTCGCATCAACTACAGATATAATGTCGGCCATAGACTGGTGCATAACCCAAGGTGCAGATATTCTTACCTTAAGCCTTGGAGGAGGAGATGAAACAAATGATGGAAGCGATTCACTTTCACAATATGTAGATCTTGCCGTTGACCAAGGCAAGATTGTAACAATCGCTGCCGGCAACAGCGGGCCTGGCGGGAGCAGTTCCAGCTGCAGGACCGCCAGGGATTCAAGCGGATCCTCTTACTCCATATGCGAGCCGGGGCTTGCTCATAAAGTCATAACCGTCGGCTCGTCGCAAACCGGCAAGTCCGGAACAACCAAAGATGGTTTAAGCGGCTTCAGCGGTAGAGGCCCGACGGGAGATGAGAGGATAAAGCCGGATTTATTAGCCCCGGGGGAAGTAATTACCTCAACATGGAAGGATGGCAGTTTTAATTCTATTAGCGGTACGAGCATGGCAACTCCCCATGTTGCAGGATTGGCTGCATTATTGCTTCAAGCAAAGCGTAATTTAACTCCGGAAGAGACGAAAGTATTGTTTATGAACAGCGTTTATGATTACGGAGTTTTTGTCAAGGACAATGATTATGGAACGGGCCGCATCAATGCTTCGCGGGCTTTGAATGAAATTAATTACACAAAAATTGGAAACATAACAAAATATGATAAAGTGCATAATATTTTTGTACCTTCTGGAACAAAAGAGATAAGAGCCACACTTTATTGGCCTGAGAATTATAGCATCCACAATAATATTGATTTATATCTTCTTGACCCTTCAGGAAGAATAAGGGATTTGTCTACGTGGGTGTATAATACCGATGAGATGGTTATATCATCAAGCCCAAATATTTTCGGCTGGTGGAAAATTCTTGTTAACCCTTTTGATGTAAATGGAACCCAGAAATACGCAATTGCATCCAGCATAATGCCAAGCGAGCAGATGTTCATTAAGATAAACGCAACTTCAAATATAACATTCCACCACTTAAATGTGACTGATTCTTCACAATTGAAGGTCAATATAGACTGGAACCAGACAGCCCAGGACATGAATATTTTCTTGTATAATACCTCTGGCATCCTGAAATCCTATTCCAACGCCACCAACACAAGCAGTGAAAACATAACAATAGAAAATGCTGAAGCTGGATTATGGCTGCTTAAGGTTGTACCGGCTGGATTCGGCAGGTTCTCAAATATCAAGTATGCCATAACCTCAACATTCGACATTTCCAACCAGACTTTTGATGTTGAAAGCCCTATAGTGAACTTGACAAGCCCGGCTAATTCTACTTATTCAGGAAATGTAAATCTATCTTTTATCCCTTATGATAACTTCAATTCTTTCATTGACTGCTATAGAAGCGTTAATGAGACAAAAACATTTATTGATTCGGTGAAAAACGGCACCCAATACTCGACAATTATTAATTTAGGAGACGGGGCTTATTCGCTTTCTGTTAACTGCACAGACCTAAGCAATAATTTCGGTGTTTCAGAGCCTGCAGCATTCAGTGTTGATGCAACTCCCCCTAACATTACGATTAATTCTCCATCGAATAATTCATTTTATAATGTGAATTTAACAACATTAAATTTGACTTCCGCTGAATCCGCTGCGTGGATTAACGGCTCCCTTGATAATGGGCAATTTTCCAATTTCTGCCAGAATTGCAGCAGCTACAATAAAACATTTGAATCATTAACCGATGGGCTGCACAGCCTTATTATCCTTGCTTCTGACCTGATTAATATCGCAAATTTGAGCATTTCCTTCACGATTGACACTATTTTGCCTTCGATAAGATTAAGCTCATTGACTAATAATTCTGCAGAGGAAATTGGCACCATTGTTAAATTTAATATAAGCGATGCAACTGGGATAAGCGCATGGTACTGGAATGGGAGCATAAATATATCATTAGGAGAGCATTCCATTAATACGAGCAATTTCACCAAAAGGGAATTTGCTACTATTGTCTATGCCAACGACAGCGCAGGAAACTTAAATTCGCAGTTTTTCAAATTTATACTTGATAGCAGGCCGATAATAAACACAACTCCGGTTAACCTGACGCTTGAGGATGAATCTTATTCGTATGATTCAAATGCAAGCGATGCTGATAATGACTCCTTAAATTTTTCACTGATCCAATACCCAGAAGGGATTACTATAAATTCATCCACTGGTATCGTTGCTTGGGTGCCTTCAAATTCGGATGTTGGAAGCCATTCAATTACGCTAAATGCCGGCGACGGAAACTTGTCCTCAAATCAGACATTTATATTGGAAGTCATCAATGTCAACGATGCTCCAAATCTTACAACAGCATTGATTGATATAAAGTTCCCTGAAGACAGCTTCAATGACACTTTAAACTTAAGCAGGCATTTTACAGATGTTGACAATGCAACATTAAGCTACTCCGCAAGCTCAAATGATACAAATGTAAGCATAACAATTTATCAGAATAGCACAATCAAGTTTAATTCTTCCAAAGACTGGAATGGGATAGCGAACGCCACAATCTTGGCAAGCGATGGGCAATATAATGCCAGCGGCAGTTTTATTGTAAATATCACGCCAGTGAACGATGCTCCTGTTCTTAACACTATACAAAACATCACAGTCAACGAAACAGGCTTGGCTGACATATACTCTTCAGGAAATGTGATGGCAACAGACATTGACGGAGATAACATACAGTACACTTACACAGCGCCTTTAAACGCCTCTGGCCAATGGCAGACAACATATACTGATGCAAGAAAATACCTTGTAACGGTAACAGCAAATGATTCAAACGGCGGCATTGACCAGAAAAATGTTGTTATAACCGTTCTTGACAAGCCAAAAGATGAGAATGACACTGTTGTCGGAAATATAACGGACATCATAACCACAATCCCAAATCTGGATTTGAAAATAAACAACTCTTTCTTTAATTCCAGCGGCTTGTTTAAAGGATTGAATAAGCTGAATTTCACAGAAGGGAATAAGACCTTGATTGAATTTGACTTTAGCTTCTCAAACAGCTCAAAATTCAGCTTTGTTGGCATAACAATAAACAGCACCAAGATTGATGGAAAGAACAGCTTGATCATTAGGGGAATAAACCTAACCGGCCAGGGAAGTACAAAAACAGTTTATCTGAACAGAACAAACACAACATACAACTCAGTCTGCATCAGGGACGAGGATATATCTTCCATTACGGAAATGACATCAGACTGCAGCTCTTCCAGTGAAACAAAGCTTCCATGCGACGGAATTTCAACAAACAGCTACATCTGTACATTAGAAGACACTGCATACAAAATAACAGGATTGCTGCATTCCGGAATAACTCAAATATCTTATGACAGGCCATCTTCCAGCCCAAGCAGCAGCAGCCCTTCAAGCAGCAGCAGCGGTGGAGGTGGCGGGGGAGGCACGCCTGGATTTGTATGCTTCATGGACTGGAAATGCGGAGAATGGTCTGAATGCAAAGATGGAAAACAAGCAAGGCAGTGTGATTTTGTAAAAGTGCCGCAGCATGTTCAGGAAACCCAATGCCCTGAAGCCTCAAAGCCTCCTGAAACAGAAAAGGCTTGTGAAGCAAAAGTGGAAGCTGCTGCAGAAGAGAATGAGACTAAAAATATTGGAGTGGCTGCCAAGGAAAATACTATTGCTCCGGAACAGCCGCAAAATAATAAACCTGCCAATAAGGGGCTAATGAGCGCAATCACAGGCGCTGTCTCAAGGTCTGCAGGCACAGCTGCAGGAAAAGCAGGCATTATGCTGGCTTTGCTCGCAATAGCAGGAATCGGATGGTATTCCTTTAAATATTACCGCAAATCCTCATTATAAAATGGAGCTTCCGAAAAACTATGACTCGGACGAGTCAGAAAAAAAATGGCTTGAATTCTGGGATAACGAAAAAATTTACGCTTTTGACCCTGAAAGCAAGGCAGATGTATATTCCATTGACACCCCGCCTCCAACTGTCTCAGGGAAAATGCACCTTGGGCATTCTTTCTCTTATGCGCAGCAGGATTTTGTCGCGAGATTCCAGAGGATGATGGGCAAAAATGTTTTCTACCCCTTCGGAACAGATGACAACGGCTTGGCTACTGAAAGGATGATAGAAAAGCTCAAGAATGTAAAGGGCCAGTTCATGAAAAGAAAGGATTTTGTTGAATTATGCCTTAACACGCTCAAAGAAATCAGGCCCGATATTGTTTATGATTGGAAAAGAATTGGATTGAGTGCAGATTTTAACATCTTTTATTCTACCATAGACAGCCATTCTCAAAAAATATCCCAAAAATCATTTGTCGAACTCCACAAGCTTGGAAGGTGCTACAGAAAGGAAGGCCCTACAATCTGGTGCCCGGAATGCCTGACAGCGATAGCCCAGGTGGAGATGAAAGATGAAGAAAAGATGAGCAATCTGGTCTATATAGAAGCAAAGACCGAAGACGGGGGGCCGCTTGTATTTGCGACAACAAGGCCTGAGCTGTACCCATCGTGCGTCGGCATGTCCGCCAATCCAAATGATGAAAGGTACAAGAAATTCATTGGCAGGAAAGTGATAATGCCCATTACTAATGCAAAAATTGAGATCACCGCAGACGAAATGGTGGACCCTGAATTTGGAACAGGTGTTGTATATTTCTGCAGCAGCGGCGATGCACAATTCCTTGACTGGGAGACAAGGCATCATGTAAAAGATAAGATTTACATCCTTAACTTTGACGGCACAATGAATGAAAAGGCCGGGGCTTACAAGGGATTAACGATAAAGGAAACGAGAAAGAGGATTGTGGAAGACCTGCAAAAATTGGGCGCAGTCAGAAAAGTTGAGCCTTTGCAGCATTCTGTTAATACCCATGAAAGATGCGGAACAATTGTCGAGTACATGGTTTCAAAACAGTGGTACATAAAATATCTTGACCTGAAGGAGGATTTCATAAGATATGGAAGAAAGATTAAGTGGCATCCTGAGCACATGCGCTCAAGGTATGAGAACTGGATTCATGGCCTGAAATGGGACTGGAACATCTCAAGGCAGAGACATTTTGGAATTCCTATCCCTGTTTGGTACTGCAAAAAATGCAATGAAACAGTTTTAGCTGATGAGAAGCAGCTGCCTGTTGACCCATTAGTTGATAAGCCAAAAGGGAAATGCAAATGCGGCTCTGATGAGTTTGTCGGGGAAAAAGATGTTTTGGACACTTGGGCGACTTCCTCGCTGACTCCGGACATTGCGATTGGGCTGTCCAAGGATAAAAATCTCCGGAAAAAGCTGCATCCGATGAGCTTAAGGCCACAGGCGCACGATATAATAACATTCTGGCTTTTCACGACTGTTGTAAAAAGCTACTTTCACCACAATGAAATACCTTGGAATGACGTGATGATCTCAGGATGGGCCCTTGACCCAAAAGGGAAGAAGATGAGCAAGAGCAAGGGCAACATCATTGACCCAAGGGAGATGGTTTCAAAGTACTCTGCCGATGCGCTGAGGTTTTGGGCAGCAGGCTCAAGATTGGGGGATGACATGCCTTTCCAGGAAAAGGACCTTGTCACAGGAAGCAAGTTTGTCACAAAAATATGGAATGCCTCAAGGCTTGCCTTCATGCACCTTATGGATTACAGCGGAAAAAAGCCGGCAAGGCTTGAGATGGCTGACAGGTGGGTTTTGTCAAAGCTGAGCAGGGTTGTTAAGTCCGCGACTGAAAATTTCATTAATTACGAATACATGCACACAAAGCTTGAAGCTGAAACATTCTTCTGGCATACCTTTTGCGACAATTACCTCGAGATAATAAAGGACAGGCTTTACAACGCTGAAAAGAGAGGGGAAGATGCAAGATTAAGCGCGCAATATTCCCTTTATCTTTCATTGCTTACAATAATAAAGTTAATGGCCCCGATAACCCCGTTCATAACAGAAGAGTTATACCATCAGTACTACAGGAAGCATGAAAAAATAAAAAGCGTTCATATCTCAAAGTGGCCTGAATTAAATATGACTGACGATCACTCAGAGCATGTTGGCGATTTTGCTGTTTCTGTTGTTGAGTTTGTGAGAAAAAGGAAAACAGAAAACAAGATGTCCCTGAAGGCGCCTGTAAAAAAATTAATCATAAGGTCAAAAGTCGAGGAGAAGGATTTTGAATTGGTTGAGGCTGACATCAAAGCAGCAACATCGGCAGAGGAAATCATTTTCGAGCCGACAAGGGGAAAACATACTGAAAAGGAGCTGGAGGTTGAGGCGGAGTTTTGAAAAGATTTAAATACTTTGCAAAAAATTTATAATTTTAATAGTAATGATATTGCGGGGTAAATAAAATGCATGTGCCTCATGCGACTGTTGCGCAAAGAATTGGAAATTATAGGCGGAGAAACGAAATCGACCCAGTTCCAAGGGATGGAGCGGCAAGCATCGAAGATGTTCTTTATGGAGGCACCCCTCAAGGCAATGTTGCAAGACTTTTGGAATCAAAGTTAAAGGGCATTTCATTCAAAGATTTGTATTCTTTAAAAGAAGAAAATAACGGAAATGGACATCCAATCCTTAAAGCCCATACAAACAGCATCCTTGAATATTTTGGTTTCAGGGATGGCAATGAAAGGGCTGGTGTCCTAAAAAGATATGACTATGTAGCTGATGCAATCAGAACAGCTTATCACCTATCAGTTTATTTTGGGTTAGCTGGCAATCATGATAAGACTGACCGTAAAACCAAGGATACTTTTCTGGCAATCGCGGATTCTGTCCATAGGTACGGAACTGCGAATACAGATTTGATTATTGAAAGAGTAGGGCTTGAGCGCTTGCCTGAATTCATGGAAGCCAGCAAAGTATTTTCTATAGTAGATGTTTTCGGCGTTCCAAGTTTCGTGCCAAGTAAGAGGGTACAAATCGAATCTCGCGGTCCTGAAACTTCAGTAATCAGATCTCCGTGGGCAGAATGGTTAAAGCAAAACGGGTATTCCCCGAGAACTGTAAACGGATTTCCGTTTTACGGTAGATTAAGATTAGCCAAATAAAACTTTCTGTTTATCTTATCTTCCGATATCCAGAATTCTGGCGTTTTTATCGAGTTCCTATACATATTTCACCACCTTAAATAGTCTTCCACCTAACTCCCTCTTTAGTATCCTCAAGAAGTATTCCCTTTTGCTTTAATTGGTTCCTTATTTCATCAGCTCTAGAAAAATCTTTTTCCTTTCTCGCCTTTTCCCTTTCGTCAATCAGTTTCTTCAGCTCTGGAGCCAATTCTTGCTCTTCTTCATCGAGAATGCCAAGTACTTTGTCAATTTCATTCATAAACATGATTATTTTCCTTGCATCATTTTTTCCAATCTTGTTTTCCATCATCAAAGTATTTATTTGCTTGGCAAATTCAAAGACTGAAGCAAGAGCATTTGAAATATTTAAGTCATTATTCATTTCTTTTTCAAAGCTTTTTTTAGTTTTTTGAATTAATTTTTTTATTGTATTGTTTTTTATTGATTCATTCTTTAATGATTTTAAATTAACCATAAAATCTTTCAGCCTTTGGACTGCGTTTTCAGCAGCCTTGGCCGCTTCTTCCGTGAAGTTCAGCTGCATCCTGTAATGCGCTGACAGCAGAAGGTACCTTATGGCTTTTGGGTTGTATCCTTTCTGCAGCAAATCCCTTAATGTAAAGAAATTTCCTAGAGATTTGGACATTTTCTGCCCGTTAACAAGCAAATGCTCATTATGAAACCAGTAATTAACAAACTTTTTCTTTGTTGAGGCTTCGCTTTGCGCAATCTCATTCTCATGGTGCGGAAACACAAGGTCAATTCCGCCGGCATGGATGTCGAAGTGATTTCCTAAATATTTCATCGACATTGCGGAGCATTCTATATGCCAGCCGGGCCTTCCGCGCCCGATTTCAGTTTCCCAGAAAACATTTCCGTCTTCAGCAGTGTAAGATTTCCACAATGCAAAATCCTTTGCCTCTTCTTTTTCGTAAGAATCCTGCTTGACCCTTGCGCCTTCTTTCAAAGACCCGACTTCTGTATGCGACAGCTTTCCGTAATCCTTGAATTTTGAAATGTCATAATAAACGCTTCCGTCATCGCTTTTGTATGCAGTCTTGTTTTTCAATAATTTTTTAATTATCTCAACCATCTCCTTGATGTGCTCAGTAGCTCTTGGATAAATGTCAGCCCTATCAATATTCAACGTTTCCAAATCCTCAAAGAAAGCTTTTTCATATCTTTGAGTGTATTCCTTTAAAGAAATCCCTTCCTTGTTTGCGCCTTTGATAGTTTTATCATCAACGTCAGTTATGTTCATGACGTGCTTGACCTTGTAGCCGGAATATTTCAAATAGCGCTTGAGGATATCACTACAGATGTAAGCCCTGAAGTTTCCAATGTGGGCGTAGTCATATACGGCATGCCCAAAACTACACTGTAATTTTGTTTGGCCCGCATGAATAAATGCCCACAAAGTTCTTCTTAATTGGCTTAAAGGCTTCTTTTTTCCTAGTTAGGGTATTGAATAGCTTTAATGCCATTATGCAACCTAATCCTATTGCTAGTTTTTAAGTGTTTTTATTTGAATTAACCCTGGTACGCCGTTACAGACTTAATTTCCCTGTGTAGCCCGTAGCCTGATTGGGTTATTCCATTAACTTCAACAAGATAAGTTCTGCCATTAAACTTTACGGCATGGCTGCCTGATTCATTCTTGGCAAGAGCGGTAACATCAAGATATAAGTCAGCTGGCAAGCCCATCTCTAAGGCCTGAGTCCTCCATAAGTCTTTTGGAATCACTATCTCTTTAAAGTACGCATTCTTCTCATCTACCTGTAACCTCCCTTCCCTGTTTTGATATTCTGCCAATAGCTTATGTTCAAGCCTTTGGGCTGCTGTTTTGCTTGGGATATCCGGATTTTCGCACATTTTTCATTCCTCCACATTTTTTAAAATTTCAACATTAACCAGAAAATAAAAATCAAAACTAGAGATAAGCCTACTCAGAAAAAGCAACAACACATATGTTTTTTATTCTTCATTTTTTAATGAATACCCGTATCTAAAATAAATAAGCGAGGGGCCGGACTCGAACCGGCGAATAAGCGGGCATTGCGCAACATGTCATCTCCTTTCGGATCGTAATGCTGCTTTGCAGCATCGAGTTAACTTTTCAGTTAAACGCTCGCCTTAGCCGCTTGGCTTTGAGGTTTTTAAAAAACCCTCGCAAAGCGGCAAGCTTTTCCAGCTCGCCTAGTTTTGCCCTCGCATAAAAGTTAATTATTCTTTAATTTTTATATAATTTTTGTCGATGTTCATCCGTTATTGGACAGTATATTAATGTTTTTCGTTAATGGGATTAACCATCATTTAAATTTTACCTGAAAAATATAACATAATCTAAAGCAATGAGAGAATTCTGTCAGCAACAACCATTTCTAAAGTTAACCTTAATCATAAAAGGACTGCAAATATAATGCATATTTAAATCTTTATGTTTAAGCAGCCTATTATTCCAATTTTCCCCAATATTAACCCTAAATTTTCCCATTATTTCACTTGTATTTTGCCTCATCGCAGCGGTTGTTGAAGTCTATCGCTAATAACTTTTCAATAAAATCTTCGCGTTCCGCAGAGTTTAGTTTTGTCTTTTGTTCCAATTTTAACACCTCCGAATTGTTTTAGAAAAAAATTAATGTTAAAATCGGCATCAACACATTAGTAGTGTGTGGATAGGCCTGATGACGGCCAGATTCAGAATGCTGATTCCGCACAAAGTGTTTTTTGCCATTATTTTTGGTAAAAATAAGGTAATATTTAAAGATTATGTTTTGAAATTATATAAATTATATATTATTGGTTTTGGCTATTCATCTCATTAAGCTGCCTGAGATAATCGCAGGACTGCTTTAGCTGGCTGTTTATGAGCTTGTCGCAGGCTGAATAGTCCTTATAGTCAAGGGCAAATGTCATGTAGCAATGGTCTCTTATCCCGTCGGATGATATGCCTTCGCAGGATGTGCTGTCCTTGCTAAGCTGCGCAACATTTGAATAGCAAAGGTCTCTTGTGCGGGAATTTTTTACCTGGCTGCAGTAATTCCTGCTGCGCTGCACTTCTCCTATCTTGCCTATGCACTCATCCCTCAAATCAGAAACTTCTACTTTGTTGCATTCCTGCAAAGCGCTGCCAGGGTTTGTCTTTGCCAGTTCACCTATCTCCTCTATATTTTCCAGGGTATTAGGTTGGCCAGTCGCCCTGCAATCTTCATCACATTTTTCATCAGTTTCACATATGGAGTTGCCGCAGCATGGAATAATGGGCTTGTTTATGCACAAGCCGTTTTCAAGCAAGTCATTTGTGCATGAATCGTTGTCATTGCAGCCCTCATTTAGAGTGCATGGGCTGCACTGGCCTCCGCAGTCTGTTTTCTCTTCATCCTGGTTTTTAACCCCGTCAAAGCAACTCTGTTTTTGGCCTGCAATTACCTTTACAGGCAAAGTTGCAACAGCCTTTTTGCCGTCATATTCTACTATGGCCCTTAACAAATAATTTCCCGGCTTTGTATTTAAAGGGATTTCAATTTGGGTCTGCGTGGAGCCGAATGTCTCTATGGCCCTTGTTTCTGTCTTTCCTGTGACAATCTCAAATGTTGCCTGGTTGAGGATTTCCTGAGTTATAACAACATCATATCTTGTTGAGGAGCCCATATTGGAAAGCTCCTTTACAAAGCTGATACTTTCCCCAGGGGCCGCTGTTGTTGAAAGAGGCTCAAGGTTCAGGTCAAGCAGCTTTGACTGCGCCTTATCTGGATAATAAATGAAAACAGCTGCCCCGACAATTGCAATGACAGCAAAAATAACAACAAAAACAGTCGCTTTAGAAAGATGGAGCTCATGCCTCACAGTAGGATTATTGACCTCATCTATGGCATCATTCACATCCTTATCCGTATAGCCGTATTTCAGCATAGCATTTCGTATTGCAGAAACGCTGTAGCCTTTCTGGAGCATCCCTTTTACATAATCCACTACTCGTTTTGCCATTGATTGAACATTCCGTAATCTTTCCTATTTAAAGATTGTTTTTTGTGAATATAAATTATTTTTCTTAATATACTTAATTTATCCTTTTTTCAGTATAAATTTAGATTAATTAAAGTATATAATTTTCTAGTTTATACTTTATATATACTTAATTTAGTATAAATTTATCTTTTTTATAATAGCAAATTTTAAATACTAATACTTAAATTAGCCTATAAAATGTATAAAAAAAGGTAAAAATGAGTATTCAAATACGAATTACTGTATCTAGGGAAATAAATGATTTGCTAGAAAGGGTTTCTAAAAAGCTTGGCAAGAAAAAATCAATGCTTGCAAGAGAGCTGATGGAGCAGAAGATGTACGACCTTGACTTGATACAAAAAGAGCTGCAGGAGCTTGACAGCAAAAAATGAAAAAAAAGAATTTTAGCAATAAAGCGCAGGCCACTATTTTCATGATAGTAGGACTGCTGATTGTTTTGGGGGGCGCTCTTTTCATTTATTCGACGCAAAAAGAAAAAGAGCAGCTTGTGCCCCAGGTGAGGATAAGCGAGGAAAAGGTGCCGATTGAGTTCGATCCGATAAGAAAATATGCGAATGACTGCGCTTATTCTGCTGCAGTCGAAGGGCTCCAGATCATAGGCGAGCAAGGAGGCTATATAAGCTTCAATGAAAGAAGCCTGAACAGCCAGCCGTTAGCCATAACAGGCAATCCAACTGAAAGCGAGGCAGTGACTTTCGCCAGGGGCTCTGAGCTAAAAATTCCGTACTGGTGGTACTTAAAGTCGTCAAATGACTGCAAAAGCAATTGCGAGTTTGCGTCAAAAAAGCCTGAGCTGAGGAGCGCAGGCGCACAGGCAGATAATTCGATAGAAAGGCAGCTTGAAAGATATATTGACTTAAAGTTCAGGGAGTGCCTCAATGGGTTTGAGGCATTTGCAGAGCAAGGATACAAAATAACTGAAAAGGGAAATGCAAAATCAGATGTCATAATTTCTTCAAGCGATGTTGCAGTAATTGTGCAATACCCAATGACTGTGGAAATTGAGGACAGAAAAACAGATGTCAGCCAGTTTGCTGCCCAAGTTCCTGTAAATCTGGAGAGGATGTATCAGCTTGCAGCAAAGATCACAAGCCTGCAGGCAGAGCACCGTTATATCGAAAAAGGCATTTTAAACCTGCTGGTCTCATTTTCAGGAGTTGACAGGCAAAAGCTTCCTCCGATGTCTGACATGACATTCGATTTTGGCAACAAGCTAAGCTGGCAGAAATCTGATGTGAAGCAAAAGGTAACAGGATTGCTGGAATCATACATCCCATTGTTTCAGGTGGACAGCGCTGCCAATTTCGAAAGAAGCATATTTGATTCTGAGCTGAAGCAGAGGCTTTATGACCAGTTTATAATTCCGGTATCCAACAGCTCTTTCAGCAGCCTGGCTGTTTCATTTTCCTATCTGGACTTCTGGCCTGCATACTTTGACTTAAACTGCAAGGGAGAAATCTGCAGGCCGGCTTCAATAACCAGCATCATACCAATAATAGGCTTACAGAGCTACAAGTTTGCATACGACTTAAGCTACCCTGTACTTGTTGAAATTAGGGATCCTGTGGCTTTGAATGGGAAAGGCTACAACTTCAATGTGTTCCTTGAAGGCAACATTAGAAACAACAGGTACATGAACACGGAATTTAAGCCGCTTGAGTTCCAGGAAGCAGAAAAAACCCAGCTTTGTGATTCCAAAACAAGCGGAAAAATTGCAGTAAAGGTCATTGACGCTGCGGAAAAAAAGCCGATTGAAAATGCGCAGGTTCTTTATACTGTTACAGGAGAAAGCTGCTTCATCGGGCCTACAGAGGGAGACGGCGCATTGAATGAAAGATTTCCTGTAGGAATTGGTGGGGTTGTCAATATCGTTGCAGATGGCTACATAGGAAAAGGGGTAGAGTTTGACCCGCAGATAGGGATCGACTCTGCATTAAAAGTTGAGCTTCAGCCAATATACACAAAGGAGATAGTTGTCAAAAAGAAAAATTATGCAAAAACCCTTAATGGATGGGAGTTTGTGAATGAGCCTGAAAGCCTTAGCGACAAAGAGACTGCAACAGTCTCATTGGCAAGAATCGGAGATGAAAATGAGCTTGAGTTTTCTGCTTTTGCTGATTATTATGGTGGCCAAAAAGAAAAGAGCGAGATGGAAATAGCGCCCGGAAATTATGAAGCTAACATCAATCTGCTGCTCAATAAGAGAATCGTGATTCCGGAGCAAACAAGGCATTATTGGGTGCTTTTTGTAAAAAAGTCCTATACTGTTCCTGCAGTTGACTTTGGAGAGAATGCAAAACCAGGCCAGGAGCAATTCCCGTCAGGCGGCCTAAAGCTGAACATCACAATAAGCCCTGATGATCTGAAAAACCACGGCAAAATCGTGCTGTATGCTGTCAATGTGGATATTGCAGGAATTCCTGAGCAGCAGAGGGTTATTGAGGACCTGGAGCAGATGGGGCAGATAGAGAAGCTTTCAGGCTTGTATCAGGTGGCACTCCAGCCATCATTTGAATAAAATGGAAAAGAAAATATATTTGCAGTTTGTTGCATCATTCCTGATATGCCTAATTGTAAATCTCACTCTGTACGTTCCTGTTGCGTACGCCGCAATAACAAAAGTAAGCGCCAAAGGAAGCAGTGGAGTTGAAGGGTTTGCGAGCTCAAATGATTTTGTGACATTTACTGTGCAGGCTGACATCGGCTCAGCAATAACCAATGAAATGATTTATCTTGGCTCTTCATTTAAGTTCGACAAATGTACTCCTCTGCCGAGCAGCGGGTTTGAATGCACGTTAAAGTTTCCGCCTGAGAAGGAAAACCTTAATCCTGATGCGCACCCGTACACAATAACATTATACACAGACAAAGACAAGTCAGAAATTGACAGCGCCAAATCAGGCGCTTTTATAGTTGACAACAAGGCTCCTGAAATAAAGCTAAGCGCTTCCAAAGCAAGATTTTCATCTCAAGACAGCATTGACATAAGCTATGATGCAATGGATTACGCGTGCGATACAGCTTCATGCAGCAACAAATGCTCAGGATTAAAAAACATAGAGTTCTACACTTTGGACAATGCATTCAAGAAAACTGAGGAAATAAAATCCACGGGATGCAATGCGCAGTCAAGCATATCCTTAGATGCAAAATCGCTTAAAGACGGAAGGAACTCAATTTTTGCCAAGGCAACTGACAGCATAGGCCAAGTTTCACCTGCTGTATCTGTAACATTTGATGTTGACAATACAGCCCCTGTTATTTCAGAAGGCTCACTTTCCATAATAAGCAAGGGATTGAGTATCAGTGCATTCGGGCCTTCAGGCATTCCTGTTGAGGTTGTCGTGAACATTTCAGGAGCTGATTTGAAAGAAGCTACAGCTGATTTGTCTGCATTAAATCCATCTCAATCTCTGAAAAATGCCAAATCCCAATGCGTTTTGCAGGATGGGATAAATGTATGCAAATGGATGGTTGAGCTAAAGCCAGGGAGTGAAGGACAAAAGCCAATTACAATTGAAGCTGTTGATACTGCAGGAAACAAGGCATCTAAGACTGTCAGCAGGCAATTGTCTCTTGACAACAAAGGGCCTGTAGCCAAATCGCTGTTAACGTCAAGGCAGCAGGACAGCAAAGCATTGGCAAGGCCAGGCGGAAACCAGATTATAGCTGTATTTGAGGAAGCAAGCGGGTTAAGCGCAGTGGATGTAATTCTTCATGCAGGAGATTCTGCTTTGCAGGCAGCCAGTTGCAGCAAAGACTTAAGCTGGGTATGCACATGGGAAAACGTAAATTTTGGAGCAGGAATTACAAGCATGTCCATTTCAAGCGATACAAAAGATATTTTCGGCAACAGCGCCCCTGAAACCAAGACAACTGAAGTCCATGTTGACAGCAAAGCGCCTGTGCTTAAAGGAATTGAAATAACCCCTGTTGGAGGCGCTGCTCCTGCATTTGCCGGGGTATTCAAGGTTGGCGACAAGATTGCAATAGTCGCAAACATAACAGAAGAAAATGATGTCTCTGCTGCTGCTGATTTCTCAAAATTCATAAGTGATTCAAAACCAATACAAGGAGACTGCAAAAAAGTTTTAGGAGATGAAAATGTATGTGTGTGGCTGAGTGATTCCATAAATATTGCAGGGACAGGCCAGATAACTTTAAATTTTAATGACAGCGCAGGAAACATGCTCACTGTCACAAGGCAGCTTACAGTCTTAGGATTATCCACAGGAGCAACTCCTGACTTATGGAACTCTGAAGTTTCCTGCTCTCCAAAATCAATTGATAGGCAGTTAGGCCCTCTGATAAGCCAGAGAGTTTATTGCCAGGTTAAATTAAGCCCAAAATCAGCAACGCAAAAAGTCTCTACTGTCTTCATAGGCCAGGCAGCATGCTCTGATTCCCAGCTTGTGCAAAGCGTTGAAACCTTGAACACGCAGCCTGGAAGCACTTCTCCAATAATAAAAGTAACTTTGAAAAAAGATAATCTTGCAACCAATAACGCAACATTAAGCTGCTCATTCGACATATTTTCCAAAGCAGGAGCAACCATAAACAAAAACCCGGAGATTGAGAATGCAAGGATAAGCCTTCAGTTTGCAAACCTTCCGCTTGGCGAGCTTTCAGATGAGGTGCAGAGAAAGATAGATGACGCCAAGAAAGATGCGCAGGGCATCTGGAAAGTCATTGGAGCCTTGAACAAGCTGATTTTCGTCTTCAAGAGGCTGTGCCAGCTGATAAGCTTGTTTTACAATATAGTTGGTGCATTATATAGCGCAGCGATCTTTTTGGGCTGGACAGATGTAGCAGCTCAAAAAACTTTATTTGGGTTGTTTACAATCACTCCCACAGCAATAGCCGGCTGCGCAACTGCAACAAGCACAAGAGTCTCTGTCCAACTTACTTATGAAAAAGGCATTCACAAATTCTGCGCTGCTGTGAACTGCTACAATGGAAAATTCTTGCTGGACAGCCTGCCTGGAATGGGATATATCAGGGAAAAATATGAGACAGTTCAGGATGCCTTAAACGGAAATGTTCCCCAGCCGCAAAAAGGCTCAGAGGACAAGAAAAAAGATGACAAGAAAAAGCCTTCAAGCAGCCAGCAATCAAGCGGCCAAACAATAGATGCCAGCGCTCCCGGGCGTGAAGGCACAACCCAAGGCTATGGAAGGCCGATTGGGGAGTTTATGGATCCTACAAAAAACATTGGGGTTGCATTAATGTACGTGCCGCCTTGCCTGCCAGGCATAATTTATGGATTAGACCGATATAGGCAGATTAAATGCCTCTATGCCCACTGCCTTCAGGATGCTGTCGGAAGAGATGGCTTGCCGGTCACAGCATGTGAAGAGCAAAAAGACTATGCTACCTGCAAATATGTTACAGGAGAGGTATTTGCCTTCCTGCCATGGACAGCATTCGCTGATAATTTCCTTAGCATAATAAAAGATACATTGTCAAACCCTTTTGCAGCCGGAGGCATAATAGTTTCCCTCTCATGCATGCATGTCTGCCCGGTTCCGGAAGCTAAGACAAGGACAACTGCATTAATGGTATGTGAAGGGTTCAGGCTAGCGAGCCAGATTGGGCAAGTTTCCCAGGAAGTTGCCTCATTGGCAAAAAGCGGAGTTTTCAAGTCGCATGAAGACTATTGCGAAAACCTGGACATAGGGGAAGACACAAGCAAGGCGCCTCTGCCAAAATGATGAAAAGCAAAATTGGAAAAGGATTAGTAAGCCTGCTCACAATAATTATACTGCTAGTCTCTGTTTTAGCTTCAACTGTTTACTATGATAATCAAATTACGGCAAATGCCATAAAAGAATATTCATTTGATTCAGCGCAGAATGAACTGCAAATAACAGAAGCCAATGACATTTATGAATTAAGCCAGCTGAACGAGGGCTGGTATTCTTTAAGAAGCGGCTATGTGTTTTACCTTGAGCATTTTGACTCTTACATTCCCTTGTACATAAGAGTTAATAATCCACTGCAGAAGAACGAGATCTTTGTTGTTGATGAAGAAGGAAACGTCGAAGTAAAAAAATTTGATGATGAAAATATCAAATTTTTTTCAGATAATGAAAATGATAATAACTTGATTACTGGAGAGGTTACTGGGATGGAGGGGGTGACAGGGAGGCAGACGGCTGTACCAAATTGTGTGAGCACCATTAATACAATAGGTAGTACGGTATGGAAAAATACTAGATACATTCAGAATTTGGGATGTGAATACTTATATGAAGATTCCAGAAGTGAAAAAATTTGGACATACAAAAAGCCAGATGAACCTACAAGATTATATTGGAATCAGAATACAGATGGTTTTAAGGATAGAAAGTGGAGTCGAGGGATATATTTCTCAATCACAAATACTTATGACTCTCGAACAGGAAAAATAACTTTTTATTCTGGGGAAAAAACACTTCAAGCCATAGGTGGCCTTCCTGATAAAGGGTATGTTCAGGATACAGGTGACAATTTTTATCCTGTAGTTAAAAAGGACGGAAAGTATTTTCGTCTTTTGTCTAATGGGGAACCTTCTGATAAAGAATATGATTTTAATGACGTAAAAAACTTTTTGACTAAAGAACAGCTTCCTCCCAGCAGGACAATAATTCGCTATTCTGACGCTGGGATTGCTACTGACCTTACCACACAACAAATTAATGACGCAAAAAAATTCAACCAAGATTCAAAAAATCAGGCATATGTAGAGCAATTCAAGCAATATTTAATGCTGGTAGAAGGCAAAACAGAGGCTGAAGCTAATGAAATAATTAGTAATCCAAAATATGTTAGTGATTACCAATATGACTCTAAAAATCTTGACTTCGCTCTAGATAATTCTAACGGTAAAATTGGTCAAAAGACAGCAGAGGCAGCCACACAAAAAATTCGGGGAGAAATATTAGATGGAACCATAAAACTTAAAACTCCAGACAACAAAGAATTCAATTTGAAAAATGATTTAATAAAAGGTAATTCAGGGCAAGACCCGGAAACTATTGAGCCTGGAAAAATTGTCCAAATCGGGGATAAGCTTTATTATAAAAGCAAACAGGGAGAGCACGCCAAAGAATTCCAATATGGTTGGAATTTAGCGGAGACTGAACAAAAAAAAGAGTACCAGCCAGATTGGAAATATCTCAAGCACAGTTTCACGATTAAAGCAACAGATTCGGACAAGGTTTCATCTTCTTTCAAATTTGACGGAACATACGAAGAATTAGAGGCACATAAAAAACTAATGGCTGGGCAAGGATTTACAGATATTGAAGACAAGAGGGCTACAACAGAAGAAGCAACTCAGGAGAAGGTAAAAGAGATTGAAGGCGAATGGGTTCCAAGTGACAAGGGCAACTACATAACCAATACTGCTACAAAAAAATCAAAATTTGCTCAGGGAATTAGTAAAGAAGTACTTGCCAATCAGGAAAACAATAAAATAAAAATCGAAAAAGCATATAATGATTGGCTCAAAACTCTAAGTTCTGAACACCAGAAGCTCGATGCAAAAGTCTTGCAGGAAATTTTCGTAAAAACTTCTGGGCTGGATCTCCAAGATAGTAATAAACGGCAGATTAATCCGGAAGCTCTTCAAAAACTCATAAGGGCAAATTTTGGCTTGCCGGAGCCTGAAGAAGGCGCAGAAACTGAGAAACCCACCACAACAGAAGAAAAAAAGCCTTATTCAACTATGACGGGGAATGACGGCACCATTTTGTACATCAAGGATAGAAAAGTGATATCACAGGGAACTGCAAAAAGATTGGAAGATGAGCAACAATTTGAAGGCAAATTAAAAGAATATACTTCATTGAATGCAGTAGACGAAAACGGAAATTCCCTCTACAAAAGCAAGGACGGGAAAGTTTACAGCGTAAATACCAAAGAGTCTACAATAAATGAAATCAAAGGAACATCTTACACCACAATGGAGAAGCTGACAAGTAATTCTGATATATCTATATTAAAAACCAAAAATATAGAAGACGGCCAGATAACAGCAATCAGGCTAAAAACTGGAGCTGGGGAAATGACTGTTGATGGCTCAACAGCATTAAGGATAGAGCAGGCTGATAGAAACAAGCAAAAAATAAATCTTTATTTTGGAGAAAAAGCTAAAGCTGTTGTTTCTGAATTTCCTGCTGAAAAAGAAATTAAGGCTGATACCAAAATATACAGCCCCGCTAACCCAACCCATTACTGGAAAAAATGCGATGACGGCTCTGGCAGTTATTGCTGGTTTGATGAAAATGATAAGCAAGTATATAGTGAAGCTTTGAATAACCTTGACTATAAAAATCTAAATAGGATATATGCTTCTCAAAAAGAATTGATGGAAAGGATTTCAGGGCCATCGCCAGCCTCAAACACAATAGAAATAACAAACCCAGCCACAGGAAACCTGCTTGAAAAAAGGGAATTGAAAAAGGCAGGCAATGAAGTCGTTTTGGGGTACATTGCAACTTACAGCGAAATTTACATTGACAAGCAAGGCAATAGATTAAGCCAGAAAGAGGCTGAAGAGCTGAATAAAAAGAAGCCAGACTCTGCAAGATTAGTATCTCAAGCCAGCCAGGAAAGGATAAGGCAGGAAGATGGCTCCTACTCGTCAACAACTTACAGGTATAGGGCTGAATCATATACCGATAAAGATGGAAAAAAGCAGTATATTAGGGTTGGCGAAGGGGAAACAAGGAATGAAAAAACAGGAAAGAGTGTTGGATTCACATATATTGAAGCTGATCCAGATGAGCCAAGCAGTTATAGGAGAGTAATATTTAATGAAAAAGGGGATTTTGTTAAAGCTGTGGATATCAATGGAGAAGAAATACAAAACTCCCAAGATAAAGACAAATTAAAGAACAGGGCCACTTCCTCAAAAAACCAGCATAAATCAAGGCAGTTCTTCTCCAATGTTGAGAGAGTATTCACAGAATTCCGCGGCTTGGGATTTTATGCGACATTGTTCATAGACGAGGACAAGCTGCTGGAATGGAGAGAAGCTGTTGACAAGTATTTCGTGCTTAACTACCTGAGCTCGCAGTATTATTCAAGCAAGATTTGCTCAAGCTGGCTTGATGGAACACAAGAAGGGATTGCCTACGCGGAAACACCACAAGGATTGGCGCAAATCGGAGCGCATGTTGAAGCAACAAGAACCAAGCCGATAACAGCAGATGGCGCAACAGAATTCCTCTATAAGATAACATTCAACGTGAAAAACGGCGACTACGAAAAGGATGTAAGGGCTCCTGAGGAGATGAGGATAAATGTCATGCTCATTGGGGAAAGGAGCATAGATGTATTCAAGCAGGATCAGGCTGTAAAGAGGGGCACATCATTCGGAAAGTCCGGGAAAAATGCCATTGTGAAGTACAGCGGCACTTTCTACAGCCAGGTATGCATAAGGTTTGACAAAGTGCCTGAGAAATGGAAGATAAAGGACAAGCTCCTGTGCAATGTAATACAGGAGTCCTCTGAAGAGCCGACAACGATAAAAGTTCCAGCAGCACCAGGCTCAGGAAGCAGCCCAGCAACAGAGATTAATGATTTTTAAGGCCCAGAAAGGTTTAAATACAAAATAAGCAATATTCATTAAATCATGGCAACAACAAACTATGAATGGTTTATAGAAAACAATCTTGACAAATACGCAGGAAAATGGGTGGCAATAGATGATAATCGTGTTTTGGATAGTGATACAACTTTAGATAAATTACTAAAAAAACTCAAAGACAGCCACCCAAAATCAAGACCGCTCATTGGGAAAATGACAAATAAGCTGCTTAGGCTGCATTCTTAAAATGGCTTTAAGCTACAAGTTCAAAAAATTTAGATTAGAAAATGGAATGTATATCAAAAGGCCTGTTGTGAATATTATTCTAAAAAATGATGGTAGATCTTTGGAATTTTGGGCTATTCTTGATTCTGGCTCTGACTTAACTACAGTTCCAAATTCAGTTGCTGGCTATTTAGGGTTAAAAACCGAAGATAAGGAGCTTGATATGGTGGGTTACAAGGGAACCGGAAAAGTCAAACAAGGCAGAATTACAATAGTCTTTAAGGGGAAAGTTCAGCGACAAGAAGAGATATTAAGCAATGTTCCTGTTGCAATCATGCAGGACACTGAAGAAGAGGATGTCATAATAGGAACTTCAGGGGTATTTGAGAACTTCAGAATTATTTTTAATGACAGCAAGAATATAAGCCTCGTTAGACTGCATAGCCAATAAAGCAAGAGAAAGCGAGATAAATGATTTTTAAGGGAAATGAAAAAGCAAAAAAATACAAATTTTCTTGAATGGAACCGCAATATTTTATTATCCTCCATTAAAAAAATCAACACAAGCTTCATTTTAATAATTGCTTTGGATGCATTGTTCTATGCGCTGGCGGGATTGCTGGCTTATTTCTGGCTCCAAAGGGTACAGCTCAAGATCCTGTCATTTAATGTGCCGCAAAACCTGGCCTCATTGGGCTACGAGCAGGTGCAGGCTGTCGCAAAAAGCGCCCAAATGCTTTATGTTTTTCTCATAGCATCATTTATTCTTTTGGTTGTTGCAATAATATTCCTTGCAAGCATATCCAAGGGAATAATATGGGCAAGAACTATAGGCGCAAAACCAACTCTTAAACTAATCTCCAAATTCCTTGGGCTTAATCTGATATGGATGACATTTTGGATTGGATTGGCCATTTCTGCATCCATATTGCTCAATCCCGAAAGCGTTCCTGCTTTTCTGGCAGCAATGCTGTTCATAGCATTATATTTTACAAATACTTTGTACACTTTGTTCATAAAAACAGGAAGGTTCTCTTCCCTAAAAGATGCCATCAAATTCAATATTATAAAAGCCCGCATGCTTGCGCTTCCTTATGCCTTGGTCTTTGCAATATTTTACCTGCTTGGATTTGCTGCAAATTTGGCAAGCTTCAGGTACTCAAGCATATTGTTCAGCCTGATATTGATAACATATACAGCCTGGGTAAGGCATTATGCTTCTTCTTTGGTTCTGGAATTGGAAAAACCAAAACATTTATAAATAGTATATATGATTTATATATAGATAGTTTTTTTTCATTATTATTTTATATATAAATAATGTTGTTCCATATATGCAATGAAATATGTCAAAAAGCTGGTTAAGACCAGCGGCGGATTAGTTGTGCGCGTCCCATCTGACATAGTAAATCTTCTAAGACTGACAGAAAAGGATTATGTCGAGATAGACTTAACGAGGCTTGATGCCAAAGAATTTAGGAAAAAGTAGAATGGCAAATAAAAAAAGAGATATAAGGATCAAGGCACAGGCATCGATATTCATGATAGTGGCAGCAGCGGTTTTGCTTCTTGGAATACTTTACTTCATCTACCAAAGGGCAAGTATTGAAAGGGAAGTTGAAGTTGTGCAGCCTGAAATCTCTCCTGTCAAGCAGTTTGTGGAGAATTGCATAAAAAGCGCTGCAGAAGAAGGCCTTGACACGATCGGATTGAGCGGAGGCTATATAAAAATACCTGAAGTCATGTCAAGAAACCAAAGGGCTTACTTAACAAAATATCCCGGCTTGGGATTTAAGAGCCCTTATTGGTGGCATGACGGAATAAGCGCAATTCCAAGCGAGCAGTTCATAAACCAGCAGCTGCGAAGTTATGTTGAAAGCGAGCTTAAAGCGTGCACAAACAGCTTTGAGCAGCTCAAAGATCAATTTGACATAAAGGAGCTGAAAAGCCCTGCTGCAGAAGTAAAATTCAATGATAACAATGTGTACATAAAGGTAAACTACCTTCTTGATATCAGGACAAAAGACGGAAATTTCAGGGCTTCAAGGGAGAATTTTGATTATACTGTCCCGATAAGGTTCAGGAAAGTCTATGAATTGGCCAGGCTGATAATGGAAAGGGAAAACAAGGATTATTTCCTGGAAAAGAGGACAATAGACCTTTATTCAATGGATATAGATATTCCTACAACTGACATGGAAGCAAGGTGCTCCGCAAAAACATGGCTCCTGAGCGACATACAAAGCAAGATGAAGGAGCTGCTAAGGTTTAATCTTCCTTATATCAGGATAAAAGGCACAGATTATAACCCGGATTTGTATGTTCCAAGCCCTGACGGAAAAAGCGCTTATTCCAAATCCTACTACCAGCAGCACTACATATGGGACATAGATGACAATGCAGCCCGAAAATACAGCAGCATGAAAGTCTCTTTCAGCTATGATGATTGGCCGCTGAGCATCTACGCAAGGCCAATCCAGAATGGAGTGTTAAGGTCGAATGCGCAGAAAGGCAGCAACATGCTTTCATTTTTTTGCCTGCACATATGGCACTTCACTTACGACATAAGCTATCCTGTCATGGCCACCATAATTGACCAGGAGTCAAAAAGCAGCAAGGAATACAGGTTCACATTTCCGTTCAGGGTTTCAATAGACCACAACCAGCCAAACAGGGCAAGCAAAGGAACGGCGCTTTTTGAATCTGCAGAATCCTCAGAGGAATACTGCAATGAGGCGCAAAATGAAATTACAATCTTCACTGTAAACAATGCAACAGGAGAGGATATAAGGGGAGTCAACATGACATTTGTATGCGGAAGGTTTTATTGCGATGTTGGTCAAAGCGACTGGGTAAGCCTTGGCGCAGCAGCAGGCATAACAAAAAAGCTGCCTTATTGCGTTAATGGAATAATAAAAGGCTCAAAGGAGGGGTTTGCAGATGCCCAGTCTTTTGTGCAGACAGATTCTTTTAGAACCTATGTCCTTGGGCTTAATCCTGTAAAAAACATCAAGAATTACAAAATAGTGAAGCACATGATTTCAGACCCATCAACCACCTTGGAGTTGGATACAGGAGAAAAAGCCTCGATATTGATAAGGGAAAACAGCACAGGGTATGAGGCATGGGCATATTACCCTATAGATTCGTCACCAGATTCGTATGGGCTTGCGCTGCCTTCAGGAAAAGACGCTGTTTTTGAAGTGACTATTTTTGTTGGAGACGAGGAAAGCATAAGCGCAGGGTACATTGGAGAATGGAAAGCAAGCAAATCTGAAATAGAGAATGCGGAAGAGGTGTTGTTCCATGTTGCAGCGCAGGGCTCTGCTTCAGAAGAAGAAAGGGCTTTGTTCATTGCCAGGCTGGAGTCTTACTCTAAAAGCATTCCTGGAACTGAAATAAGAGGTTAAATGAAAAAAAGAGTTTGCTTTATCATGGCCGTAATTTTGCTGCAATTGATGGCATTAGCCTTAGCTTCAGCCTCAAATGCGCTGACAATCTCAAATGTAAGGGTTACAAACATAAATTCCAATGCCGCAACAATCGAATGGGATACTGATGTAATTGCAAACGGAAAAGTGCAATACGGGAAAACATCAGGGCTTGGCTATTCCCAAAAGCATGACAATTTTGTTGATAAGCACATAGTTACTGTCTCAAACGGGATAGCGAGCGAAACTATATATTATTTCAGCGTTGAGTCTTCAGATGCAATTGGAAATTCAGCAGCTGCAAACAATTCAGATAAATTTTTCACATTCAAAACTCCTGACATAACTCCGCCTCCGATAGTCACAGGGTTAAGGATTTCCTCGTCCACACAAAGCTCAATATCTTTGGCATGGGACAGCTCAAGCGCAGCAGACATAAGCCATTACATCATTTACAGGAACAATATAAGGATTGCAAATTCCACAGCAGCCGGATTTAATGACACTTCTGCCCAGCCAGGAGCAGCATTCACGTACAGGGTTGCTGCTGTTGACTCAAGCGGCAACGAAGGCCTTAAGTCAGACTCATTATCAGCATCAGCAGCTTCAATTGACATGAATGCACCTGCAATAACCAATGTAAATGTCCTTACAGTAACCGATACAACAGCAATCATAAAGTGGCTGACAAATGAGAACTCCACATCCATTGTGGCTTTCGGCATAAATGATACAGGCAAAATGCAAACTTCCAGCGGGATTGCCACAAACCATTCTGTATCGATTGAAGGCTTAATAAAAGGGCAGAGCTATGTTTTCATAGTCAAATCATGCGACGCATCAGGCAACTGCGCGAACTCATCGGTAAAGAGCTTTATTGCCGGAAAGGACATAATGCCTCCGTTCATCAATCTTACAATTCCAAGATACATAAGCAGAAGGGTGATTGACTTGACGGGCTCGACAGAGCCTTCCTCTTCAATTGCTCTTTTCATCAATGACATGAATGTCCCGAAAAGAAGCCTAAGCGGCAGCGAAACATCCTCAGGCAGATTCACTTTCAGCCAAATTCAATTGGAGCCAAACAATGCCATAAAAGTAGTTGCAATTGACAGCTCCGGCAACAGAAATGAAAAATTGATTGAAGTAGGGGTTGATACAGAAGAGCCTGCAATCAGCCTGAATAACGTGACAGCCCTCACATCAAATTCAAATGTAACGATAAGCGGCACTGTAAATGAGCAAGTAGCCATAAGCATTTTTGTTGACATCAACGTTAATGACTCCTCTGTTCCTCAAAAAATATTTGGGTTGAATGCAACCAAAATAACACAGAATTCAATTGAGATTCATTGGCAGGAGTTAAGAGAAAAGGATTTTAGCAATTATGCTGTTTATCGCTCTGGAATTCCAATTGCAGTCACAAAGCCGTCAAGCTACAACCTTTTCATAGATGCTTCAGTGGACAGCGGAAAATCCTACACATACTCTGTCTCTGCTGTAAATATTTTCGGGAAAGAAGGCCAAAAATCAGATCCATTAACAGCAGCCACTCCAGGCGGTGGAGAGGTATTTAACAGAAGGGTGGAGCCTGTTGACATATTCGAAGAGCTGTCAAAGCCTTTGCTGGCTTTAAATGCAAGCGGAGCTTTTAATTTTGGAGTGAAGCTTGGCAAGGGGGATGGAAACTACAAGATCAGGCTGTTGTTTGAGGACAAGGCAAAAAACAGCGTTCTTATTGAGAGAAGCATTAGCCTTGACACAAAAAAGCCTGAGGTGAAGATAACAAATCCTGGTCCAGGGGCTTTTGTTTATGAGAATGCCGCCAACCAAGTAGATATAATAGGCACAACAAAGCCAAATTCCAAAGTCCATTTGTATATTGACAGGACTCCATTCACTTTCTATGAGCAGTCATTTGAGGTAAGCGGATTGCCAAATGAAATACAGGACATTCCTGAATCAATATCAAAAAAGGCGTATATTGTTGATTTAACCAATATGGAAAAAAGGCTGGAAAACGTTTCAGACAAATTGCTTGAGGCAAAGTGCAAGCTGGGCGTTGTGACGAATGCATGCAGGGACGGGGCTGACCGCTCAGTGATGTCAGACAGCAAAGGCAATTTTAAATTTGAGGGCGTTGACCTTACCGCAACATTTGGGGCAGCAGCAAGGTTTACAGAAGTGCGCGAGACAGAAATAAGGGATATCCAGCTTAACCAGGAAGCAGCTAACGCAAAAAGGACAACTCTTGTTGTAGTTGCCGTTGACCAGGCTGGATTAAAGGGATTTGCTTCACAAACTGTTGGAATAGGGACATGCTGGAGAGGCAACCAGAGCTGGGATGTCATACCATTGACCAATTTGCAAAGCCCATTCTTGCTCAGCACAGAAAGGCTGGCAGAAGGCACAGAGGCAATAAGGTTTTATTTCAACTTTTCCTATATTGGAAGGGGTGCAAAAGCAAGAATAAAAATAGTTGCAATTTCAAAGGCATGCTCAAGCTATGAGCTTTCTGACCCAAGATTTAACTTAAGCTGCAAAATACTTCAGGCAGGAGGAAATCCGAAGTATTTAAACCCTCCTGATAACACATTAACCTACACTGAAATTCCTCTGGGAAGGCTTCCAAACATGGACAAGTTTGCCGAAGGCGACTGGAAAGGCTTCCTTAAATCAATAAGCAAGGAAATGACTTTCCCCATTAAGCTTCAGATAAGCTATCAGCATGATATGAATAACGATGGAATTTTGGAAACAGAAGTGCAGCAGACATGCGAGCAATTAACTTATGTTGTTGACAACTCAATAATTGACCCAAGAAAAGTCCTGCCTGACTTCATGCTGTACGATTTTGTTGATTTTCTTGACACTTCAATAAAAGGGCTGAGCAAGGCTCAGGAGCAGATTGACCGTGCATTAAACTATGTTGCATATGGGTGCCTTTCCTCATTTGCGCTTAACACAGTGCTGCAGACCTATAGGAGATGGGTTGAGTTCTGGGATGAACACACATATAATGGATTGTTAAAAGGGCCAAAAGGGCTTCTGGGAACAGATATATTTACAACAAATCCATTCACAGGGCCTGAGCAGGCTGACTGCCAAATTTTAATCGAGGAAATTGTAAAGTCCAAGGGCAAGTTCAAAATCAAGTACATGACTGATGCTGATTTGGCAAGATGCTTTCCGAGAACTTCAGGGGCATGGAAAAGAGAAGCTGATTCATACCAATGGTTTAGGTGGACATGTGACAGGATTTTTGGCCATGCTGCGCCTGCAAAGCGCACAGAGGTAATGACTGACAAAAATTTAAGGGAGCAGATTGATGCCCCTGACCAATGCCCGGGGCAGTCAGCAGACAGAGGAAAGCCAATCAGGCTTGTCAGATGCAAAGATGTGCAATTGTCCAAGTATGAAAAGCAGCCGTCACAATATGAGCCTGACGCAAAATGCTTTGAAATATCAGACAAGAACACAAGGTCCACAACTCTTTACGTCTTAAACGAGCGGCCAATAGAAGGCAACCTGTATAAGATAAGCAGATCAGCAGGACGCTCCACAATCGAGGAAGACTATGCCCTAAAAATAACTGAAACAAATTATTTGACCGCCGATCCAAGGAGCTGCAGTGAAGTATGCGCAGGCCCGGGCCAAACTCAAAGAAGGCAGGTGCAGCGCGAGGGCAAAAGCATCACAATAAATTATGACAAAAGTGGAAATGCAGGGTGGGGGGAATGCCTTATAGTTAATACATGCAGGGCCTTAAATGCCGGCGACCAAAAAGACCCAAATAATCCCAGCAGCAAAATCACAATAACGGAAATGAAGGATGGCAAGCCTTTAATTCGGACAGTCAGCGACGCATCCACAAGAGGAGGCTTTACTTCTGACTGCTTTTACGGAAGAACATATGCATATGGGGGAATCTCATCAGATACAAAAGCTGTTCTTGGCACAGATGATGAAAGGGAAGTATGCTGCTGCATAAATTCAAAGGAAAAATCAGCAACTGACTACGGATATTACCAGCCTGATGACGTATGGGCAATAGATACCTCTTTGAGAAAGCCGGTGCACCAGTCCAAAACTGCATCCCCTCTCCAAGGGGCCCTTGCAGCCACTCCTCCGCAGGGCAGTGTTCAGGCTCCGGATGCCAAAGAAGACCAAAGGCTTGCTGACATGAAATGGAGCTACCGCTACTTCAAGGAAAAGTTTGAGGCAAAGAGTATAGACAACAAAGCAATTCATAACCAATACAACAAAGACAGGTATATTGAAGGAAGAGACCTGCCTGCATGCTTTGGCCAGAATAACTGGCTAAGGGGGGACAAGGCATTGTTTGTTGACCCGTTCAAGCAGCATGAAGCATCAGTCCAGTGCGTGCATCTGGCAGGAGTAAGCCAAAGGCTCAAGTTCCTGCAAAACCTCATGGGCTCAATGTCAACATGCCTGAAAAAAGTGAGGATAAGCGGAGGAGGAGATGCAGGCGCATGCAAGGAGCTGTTTACACAATACTTGTGCAATTCAATCTGGCAGATAGTGAATTTTGCCACAAATGGATGCAATCCTACAGAATTTCCTGAAACAGAGAAGCAGAACACCAATGTATTAACCTATGTTAAGCAGGGTTTCAAAGGAGTTTCAGAAAGTTTATCTGACCTGCAAAGCACGATAACACAGGAATATGGGAATGCGAAGCTCAATGAGCTTCTTGGCACAGGAGAGTCAAGCGTTGCAAGAAAGATATGCCTGGCTGCATTTGGCTATGACTGGGAAATCAATGCAAAAAATCTTGTTGATGTGGCTTATGCAACCCCATTTTCTACATTAGTGCAGCCGATAACAAAATCAAGGGAATTTTTGACAGTTGATCCATTATCTTACAGGCCAAAATATGAGTACAGGGCATCCTGGATAATCAACCCGGGATGTGATTTTGAAAGGTACGATGTCTATCTTTCATGCATCGGAAGAAAGCAGCTTGACCAGTATCCAAACCAGATAAACTGCGGAGCAGTAGGCGCTCCTTCAATTGGAACTGTTACAAGCTTGGGTGTCAGCACATCAAAAGGCTACAGCGATTGCGACTGTTTGAACCTGCCTGATGAAAAGGTACAGCCTTTTTTCGGAGGCAGGCTAAAACAGAATGTGCTCGAAGACAGAGAGCACCATGACGATTTTGAATATGACGTAAGGTATGACCACCTGAAATTTGTCTTAAAGACAGACAGAAGAATCCCCCCAAACACAAAGGCAAACTGCTTTCCCTCCGGCTATGAGGATGGCGTGTTTTATTTCCCATTGCATGATAAAACAATAAGGGACATTGCAGACTGCAGAGTCGATCCTTTGTCTGGCTCATTTACGTGCGGGGCAAGCAGCGTTTTCACAACCAAAAAAGGATTTGCAAGCTTCGTTGACCTTTTCATTAACGGAGTCAACACGCTTGAGCGGGACAGGCTCGTGTTTAATGTTGGAGACTCATTGGTCATTGACACCAACATAAGGAAAGTCGGAGCAGACAAGTGCCTGTCAGCAACAATAGACAACCATGAAGAAGTTATGGGAATAGATGTAGACGGAGTCTATCCTTATCAGATGGTGCTTGGAACAACATTGAGCACAATACAGCCGGCTGATATCCAGGCGCCTAAAGAAATTACAGTCAGCAAGCTGCCTTCAAGCAATCCGAACCCGGTATCAATTAAAATACTGTTTTATGATGCTGATAATGATGGATGGATTTCATTTGCCCCTGACAGCGCAGGCAACAAAGACGGAAGCAAAGACGTTATAGAAATTGAAAGCAACCAGATTCCAATATCAAGCTTAACTGCTCCAAAAATTTTAAACAAAGGCACAAATAACGAGGTTGAAGTTTCATTGTCCGACTACAAGATTGTCCTAAAAAAGCAGAAAGCAGAGATAGAGATTTTGGCAGCAGTAATCCCAAAAGACCTTGCCGGCAAGGCGCAAGCTACCAAGAAAATCACTGATGCTTCTGGAAAGGCGATAGATGTAGGCGTAGTTGATGCTAATATTGTGGTTTCTGGAACTACAACAGCAGCCCAGCCGCCACAGTCACAGGTTAAAACATTAGTGATTGGCCTGTACCACCTCAAAGGAGATGCTGAAAAGTTCACCAATGCAGGCGATTGTGATCTAAACAATCCTGTTTATGGCTCTCAGCAAACTGAGCAGAAGAGAACTATCATGATAACCGTGCAGCAGAGGCCGACTGGAGCTGAAACGCAGGGGCCTTCGATAAGAAACCTGAAAATACCTGGCACTGTTCAAAAAGAAAAAACAGGAGAGATAAGGATAACAGCAGAAATTACGCATGCCAGCGGAATAAAAAGCGCAGTCATGGCATGCAAAAAGCCTGATGGAAATGACCTTCCTGTTCCGCTTCCAAATTCCTTAAGCAACAACTTATACGACTTTGTCATAGGAATTAATAGTATAAACATGGCTGGAAAGTACCAGTGCACAATAACAGCAACTGCCCAAAATCCTGCTGCAAAAACAAACTCGTACACCGCTAGCTTTGAGGTAATGTGTGGAGGCCCCCCATCTGACTATGGGTTTTGTGAAGAGGATAAGTGCATGCTGGGGAGCACAAAGATTAATGGTGGCCTGCAGTGCGCACCAAAAAAAGTAGCTCCAACTCCGCTAACTCCGTCAGCTGGCGCTGCACCTGCGGGAACCATACCGACGGCAGCACCACCTCCATCTTAATAAAACGGCACAGGCATAAAAATGTCAAAAATAATATTAAGCTCAATCAAGGAATCCTTTGCCTCAATCTGGAAGCAAAAGGCATTGTTTTTTGCGCTTATGGCTCTGCAGGCATTATTTTTTGCCTTATTTTTTTACCTGAGCATGAATTACCAGGCAAAAATTCTTTTGAATGCAAAAGCCATTTCCGACTATGTCGGCCAGCAAAGCTTTGACGATCCTTCTATAGCCTCTAATATTCTCGAGCAGAAAAGCATTTTAGGAGACGACCCATTACGGATAAGCAGGAATTTTAACGAGATGAGGATTAATTTTATTGCCTATCTTGCTTATTCTTTTATACTTGGAACTATTTTCATGTCGTTAAGTTGGGCGCTTTCTTCCAGACTGAAAGGCAGGGAAGGCAAATTCATCATAAAAAATTTTATGGTGGATTTCATGAGTAATATTATTGTGCTGTCATTTTCAATGGCGCTGGTATTCATCTTCCTGATTTTGATGTTCGGCATCCCATTGGAATTAATTGAAGCAAAAGGGGTGCTTATCAGATTCCTGCCGTTTATTGCTTTTTCAATTGTCCTTTGCTATTTCACGCTTGTGGCTTTGGCTCTTCCAAAACCTGGCCTGAAAAATGTCATTCACAGGGCATTGGTGGTTGGAATCACAAAAATTCATTATATCCTGGCAGCCTGCAGCGCAAGCCTGCTGCTGCTGGCAGCATCAGTCATCCTAATGTACCATTTCCTCGAAGGGAATTTGATGGCATTGTCTGCATCTGTGCTTCTGTTCATTTTCAGTTTTGTGTTTGGAAGGATCCTTTTAGCAAAGGTTGTTGAGAAGGTTGAAGCGCTTTTTTAGAAATGTTTAAATATAGGCTTTTCAAAAGATTAAATAATATAAAAAATGATAAAAAATGCTTGAAAAAAGAGGTAATTTTAAGCGAGCAATATTTCTCGTTTCCTTAATCGCATTTGTCACATTATTTTTTATTGTGTCGATGTTTGTATATGGGGTAACCAACTGTTGGACGTACTCTTCTGAATCAACCTGCGAAGCTAATACAAAATGCACATGGCATGATGATGCATGGGGAAGCGGCTGGTGCGAGCAGATTGACTGCTGGAGTTTTTATACCCAAAAAGACTGCTCAAATGCCAATGCTACCTACAATCTATCATGCAAATGGCAAACTCCTTCATTGCCTCCTGGTTGGTGCACAGAAGCAAACTGCTGGGACTTTGGAGGCACAAATCAAACGGTTTGTGAGAATGACACTAGAAGAGATTATGGACTATCATGCCTTTGGGGGCCGACTGATCCATCTCCTAATTATATCGGATACAATTGCTTTGGCGGACCACAATGCTACAGGACTATCCCATATACCGAAGCAGAATGCAAGAATATAACAGGATGCTCATGGGGAGCGTGTTATCAAAAGGGATTTTGGGACTATACTGCGCAAGCTTCTTGTGAAAGCAATCCCAGCTATTACTGGCGCAGTGACAATATTTGCCAGCCAATTGGCTGTTATGATGAAAAACACAAGGCGCAGACTTCATGCGACAACTCAAGCGACAGCTTAGTCTGTAAATGGAATTCAAAGTACAGCTATTGTGAAACGCTTAATTGCTGGTCATTCAACTATAACCAAACAGGGTGCCAAAGTACTGCAATTCCTGGTCTGGAATGCATTTGGAAAGATCCATGGTGTGAAACGAAAGCTTGCTGGCAGAACAATGACGAAACCAGCTGTAAAGGAAAGACAGGGTATGATGCAAAAAATTGCACGTGGCATGCTGCATCTGTTGTTACAACAGGATGGTGCGAAAAGATAGGCTGTTGGAATGTTCCAGGAATTAATTCAAGCAATGGCAGCATTGTTATTAATGAAACCCAATGCGTAAATAACTCTTATGGCTTAAATTGTGTCTGGGAAAGCAATACATGGGGATCCTTCTGCTATGAAAACCGCAATGTTTCTGTATTGAGTTGCTCTAATATTACAGACGAAAAGAAATGCTTTGATTCAATGTGGTGCTGGTGGGATTCAACATCTAACAGATGCAATGAGCCAACAGCAGGCACAGAAGGGGGGGCGATAGGCGGAAGCTTATTAGCGCCTGGATGCTGGATTTTTGACTTGAACCAAAGCTCATGCACAAATACAACAGGCTGTGCTTATGACTCAACATTAAAGCTGTGTAATCTCAGCACCACAGTTGCTGCTGATATAGCAGATGGCATAAGCTCAAATGGATTGAATTGCACACTGCTTAATAATACGAATTTATGCAATGGCGCTACATTTTTGCCTTATTGCTGTGAGTGGCAAGGATCTAAATGCCAGCAGAATAAGTACTCAACAACTTGCCATGATAACCTAAAGAAGCCTCCAGAGGGAGCAAATTATTGCGATGATTATAATGCCTATACATCTGAAGCCAAATGCAATGAAATAGCCAATAATCCTTGGTATATGCCATGCAGGTGGAACAACAATACAAAACATTGTGAGTTTAAAGGCGACAAATTTTTTACTCAAGGTGAGGAGGGAGATATAGATTTAGTGGATAACAAAGAGATGTGTGAAAATGGTGTTGGAGGACTGTGGATAACTGAAAGCTATTGCGGAGCTGGCAATATGACAAACGCTTCTATAGCTATAGGCAGATGCGCGCCAAAATTAGGCTCAAAAGGAGGAAATTGCGACTCAGCGTGCTTTAGATGTGAATTTAAGCCTGATGGCTCCAACCACAGCACAGAAGGCGCTGCAAGAACAGCTTGTGAAGGATCAGCTCTGGGATTTTGCGTTTGGAAATCAGACAGTGGAGCCCAAAATAAGCTAGGATTTTGCGAGCCAAGCGCAGAAATTAAAGGAGGAAGTGTCGGCAAATGCGATTCAAACAATTGCGATGCGTGCAATTCCTATAATTCAGTCAATGCCAAAACCAAGTGCCAGGAAGCCAAGTGCGAGTGGAAGATTGACCTATTAGACGCAACAAAAGGCTTCTGTGTTTCAGCCGGCAAAACAACATGCCTTGACAGGTGTGAAAGCTGCAATGAGCAGAAATCCTGTGTAGAGAAAGGAAGAGGCATAAACGGCTCTTGTACATGGGACTCTAATCTGGGACTATGCAAAAAAACTTCAACAGGGGACAATACAGGCGCTGTGGAAACATGCTTTGATGGAATTGACAATGACGGAGATGCGAAGGTAGACTGTGCAGACGGATCCTGCTTTACAGACCCATTTTGCGGTGGGTCATCTATAAAGGACTGCTGGCAGTATTCAAATAACGCCAGCTGTGTTGATAATGGATGCAGATGGTTTAATGACACATATGGGAGCTGGTGCGACCAACCAGGTGCTGTATGCTGGCAGTATGATGGCGATTCAGCAGGATGTTTGCAACAAAGTGCTTGCCAATGGCAGCCAGCAGCTGCAGGCACAACAATGTGCAACTTAAATGAATCGGTATGGGATGAGTGTGCTCCTTTAAGTCAGAGTGACTGTAATAATAACAATAGATGTTATTGGTTTGTTGATCCGTATCTGAGTACAATAAATGCCAGCAAAGGATGGTGCGGCCATAGGCACGAAATTTGCCATTTCAACCAAACTTTGATGACTAATTCCAATGCTTCTTGCTCATTGGCTTGGCAAAAGATTGGAGGAAACCTAAACTGCACTTGGTACTTTGATCCCTGGTCCCAAAATAGTGGCTATTGTGAGTCATCATGCTTTAGCTTAGGAAATGACTGCAGCTTAAACGGAATGTGCAAAAGCAAAGACGGGTGGTGCAATCCATCCGGATTTGGCGGCAATGGCAGCAATTTATTTAACTGCTTTCAGTTTGAGAGCCAAACAACTTGCATTAACCAGACTAATTGCAAGTGGTTCTCCGATCCAAAAGCAAGTTGCGATGTAAGCCATTCAACAGACTGCTTTAACTTTAAGGCTCAGACCGGCTGCAATTCTAATCTGAATTGCTCATGGACAGGTTTAGATGCAAATAGCGGCTGGTGCGATCAAAAAGTAAACAGGTGCCACTGGAATTTTACCCTTAGCACAAGCGAGGATAATTGCAATGCAGACCCGTTATGTTATTGGAAAAGCTGGGGAGGAAGTTATAGTTCTTGTGAGCCAAAAGTGGCAAATTCAACGACAGAATCCGGATGCGCAAGCCTGAATGGCACCTGGAGAAGCGGATGGTGCGAGTCAGCATCAGTAGTAACCTCTTTTACAGGAATGGATATGGAAACCCCTCCAACACCATTGGGCAATGAGCTTTGCCCAGAAAACGGCATTTCGCCATTTAGCGACATATGCTACTTTGGAATGAAGGACAGCAAAGACAACTTCGGCTTAGGAACAGGTGTTAGCAATATCAGAGATGCTGCAATGTGCAATGGTGTTTCAACATGGCAGGGAGTTGGCAATGGAAATTACACAGTTAAGTTTTATTGGTATGTTGACTCTGATGGCAAATCTTCCGGAGGATGTGCATTAAATTCTAACACCAGCAGCAGTGGATGGGATATATACTTTAGATATGAAGCAAGCTATGTTAATGGCTCTGTAAAAGAATCAAAGAAAGTGCATAGATGCATAAGCAGCGAATGGAAGGCTTCTGACATAAAGATAAGCGCTTGGAAAGAAAAGATGTGCAATGATATACAAGGAGGAATGATCAGCGTTAATAAAGACGACTTAACAGCTATTAGCGGCTTATTGAACTTGTCATCTACACTTAGATTTTATGCCGCTACCGCAAACGAAACTACCAATGAAACTACGCCATTAGACACAGTAGGGCCAGCTTACTTTACCCCAGGCACGATAGATTTTATACCGGAATGCTGCTGGGCAGCAGGAGACCAAAACATTGATTGCGATGGCGATGGCTTAAATCCTGCAAATGATCCTGAATGCACCTTATTGATGTACAAAGGATATATACCATTTGAGGATTGTTTTGGCAATAGCATTGATGAAGATGCAGATACGCTGACTGATTGCAATGATCCTGATTGTAAGGGAAATCCTTACTGTGTAGAAAATAAGCTTGGAGTTGAAGCCCCTGGCTATGTAGACAATACCGCTCCGAAGATAGTGTACTTGAATGTCGAAAAATATCCTGATGCTGTGCTTTTAAGCTTTGATACAGATGAGCCGGCAAATGGCAGCTTAGACTTCTACTATAACGTGAGCAATTGCATCACTCTAAATAAAACAGTGTATGATGTCGGAATATACAACACAAACACACAAAAATATAAAAACTGGCATGAGGTTGAGCTGTACAATGACACAGGCATCAACTCATTAAATTACACCTTAAGCGGAAACAAAACTTACTTCTACAAGCTAAAAGTATGTGATAATGCAGGAAATTGCGCGCAAAGCGCATGCTCTAACTTTACAACAGCAATATCTGCAGCTAAATGCAAGAAGTGCAGCTTTATATTTAACATGGACATGCCAACAGGATGGATATTAGACATGGATTTAGACGCAGATGGCACTTATGAGACGGCATTAAGGAGGCAATGTGGGGCAAGCGCCGGAGTATTGCTGAATTATACAACAGCTAGAAGTGTAAACTTAAGGTTTAGAGACAATTCTACAAATACCACGTTATTCTTCTTAGACACAAAACTTACAAGAAGCTTGGCGCATAATGAAGAGATAAGAGATGTTGACGACGCTGGCGGAATCAAGAGCGGCACAACATCCACTACAGCAGGAACTACGGTAGGCTATAGCGGGTTAAACAAAGAAATGTCCAACAAGCTTGTAGATAAGTTCCATCCAAAGTCCTGCATGATACAGATTGATAAGGGTACAGGCGCATGCTCACTGCTTTACCATTGTGATGACGACTTAAAGAATTGCATACGCAGAGATACAGAGGCTGGAGTAAGCTTGAATGAAACCGGGCCAAATTACTGCATCTGGAAGATTCCATGTATATTTTCAACATATGCAGGCGGAGTGCCAGGATCTGCGCCTGGAAGCAGCAGCTCTTCAAGCAGCAGCAGTGGCGGAGGCGGAGGGGGCGGTGGCGGCGGAGCAGCATCCTCAGCAAATACAGAAGCATCTGCCGCCAGAGTTTGGGAGGCAATAGAGCCTGGATCAGTAGGGTACTTGACAATTAATAATGAAAAGATAGCAATAATAGAAGTTGCAATGGATGTCAGCAAAAAGCTTGCAAACCCCTCTATAACAGTCGAAAGCTTGAAATCAAATCCGTTATCGACGGCAGCTGGAGCAAAAGTTTACCAATATATCCAGCTGACAAGGGCCAATATATTAGACTCTGATACATCAAAAATCACAGTTAAATTCAAAGTTCCAAAATCATGGCTCGCAGCTAATTCAGTCAGTGAAGATGATATTGCGCTGTTTAGGTATTCTGAAAACAAATGGAATGATATACCCACAGCAAAAATTTCAATTGGTGCAAGCGATGTTTTTTACCAGTCCGCATTGCCTGGATTCAGCACATTCGCTATTGGAGCTAAGGAACAGGCTCAAGCACCGCCAGTCGAAGAGCTGGAATTGCCAGAAACTATTCCAATTGTGGAAGCAGCAGCTGCAGAGCCTGCCGAAGAAGCAGCCGAGCAGCCAGTGCAAGAAATTGAGAAGCCAGCCGATAAAACATTAATCTCCTTTGTAGTTATTGGCATAGTAATTTTTGCTGCATTATTTATTGGCTTTTATGCTTGGAAGAAAATAATCTCAAGAAGCAGCTAAAAAAATTTCAAATTTCAAATCACTCACTTAGAAGCCAGCTTTATATCCCCTTCATGCACGGTCTTTCTTCCAGTGTGCTTTGCTATTTCAGAGGCTTTTGTGGAGATCCTCATAGCTATGTCTGTAAGCGCATCTGCAAGCGCAGCTGCCCCATTTGCCGAAACCCTTTTTGCGCCTGCCTTTACAAGTATTCTTGCAACAGATGCTTTCGGTATAATAGAAGTTTTTCTTCCCATGGCAATAAAAAATTTAAATTCTTCCTGAATTTAAATTTTTTTATAATTTTTTTGTAATGAATGCCCCTTAGTCTTTGTGTGGAGCATCATAATAGAATAAGTTATTTAAATAACTTTCCATTTTACCTTGGTTATGGATGAAAATACCAAGGAAATGATAAGAAAGTATGCACTGCAGAATGCAGTAAAATACAAAGGGAAGGCCAATCCAGGCGCAGTCATAGGCAAGGTTCTTGCTGAAAATTCGGAATTGAGGGAAATAGCCCAGGAAATAGGAAAAGAAGCTGCCAAGATAGTAGCAGAAGTTAATAAGCTTGGCATTCGTAAGCAGGAGAGCCAGCTTCAGAAATTTGCGCCAGAGCTTCTTGAGAAAAAAGAGCCTGGGGAAAAAGACATTTTTGGGTTTCTCGGAATAAGGGAAGGGCAAAAAGTCGTGACTGCTTTTCCTCCAGAGCCAAGTAAGTATCCCCACATAGGCCATGCAAAGGCAATTATCATGAACTATGAGCTCGCAAAAAGGCATAATGGAGATTTTATTCTTAGATTTGAGGATACAAACCCGGAGCTTGCTGAGGAGGAGTTCTACAAAATACACATGGACAACTATTCCTGGCTGGGCATAAAGCCAGACAAGGTTGATTATGCATCAGACCACATGGGTGAGTTGTACCAGTATGCGGAGAAGATGATAAATGAGAACCATGCATATTCATGCATGTGCAGGCAGGAAACTATCAAGGAGAACAGGGCAAGCGGGACAGAATGCGAGCATAGGTACCACCAGCCTGACAAGAATATGCAGCTATGGCAGCAGATGACGAAATCAAAAGCCGGGAAGATTGTGCTGAGGCTTAAGGGCCACATGCAAAGCCAAAACACTGTGCTCAGAGATCCAGTCATATTCAGGGTAATTGATGAGCCTCATCCAAGGCAGAAGAAAAAATACAAGGTATGGCCAACTTACGATTTCGAGAATGCAGTAATGGATGGTATTGAAGGAGTGACCCACAGATTAAGAAGCAAGGAGTTTGAGCTGAGGAATGAGCTGCAGAGGCTGATACAGACAATGGCAGGTTTTAAAGAAACGCAGATTTACGAGTTCGCAAGATTCAATCTTGAAGGCGTGGAAAGCTCCGGCAGGATTATAAGGGAAAAAGTCCAGAAAAAGCAGCTTATCGGATGGGATGATCCTTCCCTGACGACATTGGTTGCATTGAGAAGAAGAGGCTTTCTTCCGGAAGCGATAAAAGAGTTTGTTCTGTCGACCGGACTGACCAAGACAGAGGCTATCCTAACTTGGGATGATTTTATTGTACACAACAGGAGGCTGCTTGACTCAAAATGCAACCGCTATTTTTTTGTGGAAAATCCAAAGGAAATAAAAATTGAGAATGCCCCTGAACAAATTTCTGAGCTGAAACTGCATCCTGACTACAGCGAAAGAGGAACAAGAAAATTCAAGACAAAAGATAAATTTTATGTTGCTGAAAAAGACCTGAAGGAGTTCAGGGACGGAAAGTTGATAAGATTGATGGATTGCATAAACTTCAAGAAGGCAAAGGGAAAATTTGGAAAATTTGTTTTTGATTCAAAGGAATATGAAAATTATAAAAAACACGGCGATAAAATTATTCATTGGCTGCCTGTCCAGAAAGATTTGGCCAAAATTGAGGTCTTAATGCCTGATAAAAGAATAGCGAAAGGGCTTGCCGAGCCAATGGTTAAAAATTTAAAAGTTCAGGATATTGTGCAGTTTGCCAGATTTGGATTTTGCAAGCTGGATAAGAAGGAGAAAAATAAGCTAGTGTTTTGGTACACGCATGGTTGATAATTCTTTTTCCCTCACTTCATTTATATTGTTGCGATGTTGTTCTTTTTAATCTTTGGTTTACCAATCGGAATTTCTAGCAATATAATTAGCGATTTTGTTAATAGACCATTTCATCCGATTAATATTCCTGGTAGTCTTTTGGCTTTGCTAATATTCTTGATAGCGCTATTATGGGACTATTTAGTTGTATGTATTATCTATTCAATATATCAAAAATTCAAAAAATAAAAATCCTTCATGTTCGCCGACCTCGATTGCATTAAATGGTTCTTAGGCTTCTGTACCGCCAGATTGTGCGGTTTTTTATTTTGTTTTGTAAGATGTTGGTCATTTATATATTTCACAGCGCCATGTCCAGTGTCCAGTGCTATTGTAAAATATATTTTAGAGAATCAAAAACAGAAAGTATTTAAGGTATATTAGAGACTACATTCAAAATGTCCAAATCAGTTATCGTGAAATCACAAGTCAAGGAATTGGCCAAGGTAGACGGCAAGCCATTAAGCGTAGCTGAAGAATTTTATGCAGCGCTTGAGGAAAAAGTAAAAAAGGATGTTGAGAATGCATGCAGGCGTGCAAAGTTCAATTCCAGAAACACCATAATGGCAAGGGACTTATGAGGAAATCATGAGTGGTAATATCCGTGAATATCAACCTTCTGATTTATCTTTTGATTTAGGGCATTAAGGCGGTGCTTCCTTTTCGCCTTTTCCATGATGAGCTGGTTCATCTTGCTCTTTACGCTGCTGAGCGACTCATTAAGCTGCCTGGCATTTTCAGAGCTCTCTGATATTATTCTCATCTTTTCCTCTTTCTCATTATTAAGCTCTTCCTGCAACGCCTTGATCCGGCTCTTCAGCTCCTTAGCTTCTGAATCATCTGTCTTGAAAAATTTGGCATAATCTGCCTCAATCTCCATAAATCTTCCTATTTTGCTTTTCAGCTTGTCAATATCACTGTAAGTTAGGTTCATTCTTATAATTGATTTTCTCATCCTGCCCAAGTGCTGCTCTATTTCACTCTTAGCCTTTTTTCTCTCATGATAAACCTTGCTTGCGAGAAAGAAATGCTTTGCAAAGTGCCTTAGCGGCCTTGAATTTCTTGAAGGCTCCATTTTATTTTCTAAAATTCTATTTTTTGAACATCCCGAACAGGCCTTTTTTCTTCGGCTCCTCATCAGCTTTCAGCTCTTCGGGAAAATTGAAGTCGGGGGCAGGCTCTCCAAGCGGAGGCAGCTCCATCCCAAAATCTTGGTCTGGCATCTGGGGCTGTGAAGCAAAAGAAGGCATTGAAAGCTGTGGCATAGGTGGAATAGGCGGCATAGGGGAAATAGTGGGCGCTGGAGGAGCAAAAGCCTGTGCAGGTTTTTGCATCCTTGGCATAGGTTCAGGCCTTGGCTGCCAATCCTGCTGCACCTGATTAAACGTTGTAGGCATTTTTGGCGATTGTTCCTGTTTAAACGCTTCCACCTCTTCTCCAGGCGCTTCAGCAGATTCCTCTTTCTGTACGAGCTTTCCCTTTATCATTTCAACTAAAGCCACCATCCCTTCCGCAATTGTCTTATTTTGGTCTGAAATTTTTTCCAGCTTTGAAATTATCATGTCATGCTTCTTTGATTCAGCTTCATACTCTTTTTCCTCAAGCCTTAGTTGTGACGATGCGGCTGAAAATATATCGAGCATTTCCATTATTGTGCCTGCAAGCTTTTGCATAGCGTCGTAAATCTCCTTATTTGAGACATCTGCCTTGCCCTTGATGCCTTCAAGCTCTTTTCTTAGCTCAGAAATATCCTTATATGAAGCGAAATCCGCATCTTGTTCTTCCATCCTAATCATCCTCTTTTTTGATAATCAATCTAATAAAATAAAAATAAGAATAAATGTATATAAAGATTTCGGAAATGCGGATTAAATTATTGTTATTACTTGATGAAAGTGAAGATAAAAAGGTTTAAAAAGATCTTTAATACTCCTTCAGAAACTTTACCAATTCATTTGCCTTCTCAAAATCCATGAACTCCTTTTCAGTCATTGCTGGTATGTTTTTCGGCTTTTTCTTTTTGAATATCACAAGATTGTCTGCTTCAAGCAGTTTTGACAGAGACTGCATCTGCGGGTTCACTTTGTCGCTTACCTCTGTCAGTATTATTTCTCTGTCTTTTCTGGCTATTATATCGAAAGGAGTCTTCCTTGTTTCTGTTGCATCAAAGCCAAGCTCAACGTATTTTCTTGAGACTTCTGTCTCGAACCTGCTTTCCGGGCCCTTGCTCCTCCCGAATACATTGATCTCATTGAACACATGCTGCCCGAAGATATCGTAAATTTTCATTGCCCTGCTTATTGTAACCTCTGAATCGCCGCTCTCATACTTCATCACCATTCTGCTTGTTACCCCGAGCTCCTTTGACAAGGAATTCAATGAAAAGCCAATGCCCTCGCGCTTTTCCCTCAGTTTTTTTCCAATGACTGAAGCAGTCAGCCCTGCCCTGCTCCTCCTGATAAAAGGGTATTTCTGTCCTATGCAGCTGACAAATGTCCTGAAATTGAGAGTGTATATGCCAAAGCGGGAATAGACAATATTGTCGTCCAGCATGCTGCCGGCCTTATCCGCTATTATCAAAGGCGATGAGCCTAAGTAAGATGCAACAGCGTCCATTTCTTCAGCATAGTCCTTGCTTATCGAGTTTGCATCCTCAAGAACCTTCATAAGCAGTATCTGCTCGTCCTTTCTTGCCAGTATATCAAAACATGCCCTAGATAAATTCTTTATTGTGAATCCTTTTTTCAAGAGCAAAATATTGATTTTATCAAGCAGAGTTTGCTTCATCCAGCATAAGTTGGCATTTATATTTAAAAAGGTTTTTATACCAATCGCGGCATCTGGCTCGCATGCGCATAACAATATCCGGAAAAGCAGGCTCAGGCAAAAGCACAGTTGCAAAGATGCTTTCCGAGAAGCTAGGGCTTAAGCACTACTCCATTGGTGACCTGATGAGGGCAATGGCCTTAGAAAAGGGAATAAGCCTAATGGAACTCAACAAATTGGCTGAGAAAGACAAAACCATAGATTTTGAGCTGGACAAAAAGCTAAAAGAGCTTGGCAGCGAAAAAGATAATTTTGTAGTTGACGGAAGGCTGGCTGCATTTTTCATCCCGAATGCTGATGTAAAAGTTTTTCTTGAGACAGACGACATAGTGAGGGCTGAAAGAATACTAAAAGACAAAAGGAAGCAGGAGAAAAGCAGTAGCCTGCTGGAAATGAGCTCAAAAATCAAAAAAAGGGAAGAAAGCGAGAAAAAAAGGTACAAAAATTATTATAATATAGACTACGCTGACAAGAGACTATATAACTTCACAGTTGACACCACAAAACTCAATCCAAGCGAGGTAGTTAAGACGATAGTGAAATTTGTTGAAGAAAGATAAAATAATCTCAGAAATCTTTATAAATTGCCAGCTTGTTCTAAAACCCAATGCCTGTGATTAAAAAGCATGATTTTGTGGAAATTGAATACACTGCAAGAGTAAAGGAAGACAACAGCATATTTGACACGACAAATGACCATTCTCCTGTTGTAATCTGCGTCGGGGAGCACAGCATTCTGCAGCCGGTTGAAGAGCGCATGATCGGGAAGGAAACAGGAAAAGATTACACATTTGAAATCGACTCTATGAGCGCATTTGGCAAGAGAGATGCAAAGCTTATCCAGCTGATACCTGCAGGCAAGTTCAGGCAGCAGAATATCCAGCCTTTTCCAGGGCTGCAGCTAAACATTGACGGCGTTTTTGGAGTTGTCAAGACTGTAAGCGGGGGCAGGGTCCTTGTTGACTTCAACCATCCCCTGGCCGGAAAGGATGTTATTTACAATGTAAAAATACACAGGCTGGTCGAAGACCAGAATGAAAAGCTGGCATCATTGGTCAAAACGCATCTTGGCGTGAAAGACGCGGAAATTGGTATGAAAGACGGAGTTACAGAAATAAAATGCAAAAGCAATGTGCCGAAGCAGCTGCAGGATGAGTTTGGCAAGGTCATTGAGCGGGTCATCCCTTCAATTAAAAGCATCAAAATATTTAAATAGTAGTGTTAACCATTTTATAATAACAAAAATTTACTAAGCAAAAGGTGAGCTTGTGGAAAGTTTTATCAGGCAGGCAACAGAAGAAATGACCAATGACAACCCGAAGCTCCTTTCCCAGGAAAGGAAGCAGCAGGCACAGCAAAGCCCTGAAGCCCATGATGTAGATGCAGAGCTGGAGCAGCTTCTTGCAAGGCAGAGGGCAACAATAAAAGTGGTTGGATGCGGCGGCGGAGGCAACAACACAATCAACAGAATGACTGAGGTAGGGATTGTTGGAGTGGACACCATTGCCATTAATACTGACGCGCAAGACCTGCTTTATACGACTGCCAACAAAAAAATTTTGATAGGAAGGGAGCTTACCAAAGGGCATGGGGCAGGCTCTGAGCCAAGGCTTGGAGAAGAAGCAGCCCGCGAGAATGAGGCAGACATAAAGAAGGCAATGCAAAACTGCGATATGGTGTTTGTGACATGCGGCTTGGGTGGAGGCACCGGAACAGGCTCAGCGCCTGTGGTGGCTGAAATAGCGAAAAAGCTTGGAGCTTTGACTGTTGGAGTCGTGACCATGCCATTCTCGATGGAGGGGCACAGAAGATATGAAAACGCTGTTGTGGGCCTTGAAAAGCTTGAGCAGGTCGCCGACACATTGATTGTGATCCCGAATGACAAGCTACTGGAATTGGCCCCGGAGCTTCCGCTGCATACAGCCTTCAAGGTTGCTGACGAGATCCTGACAAATGCTGTCAAGGGCATCGCGGAGCTGGTGACAAAAGCTGGGTTGGTTAATCTTGATTTTGCTGATATACGGGCCGTAATGAAAGGAGGAGGCGTTGCGCTGATTGGAGTTGGCGAGTCAGACACAGAAAACAGAGCCGTTGAAGCTGTTGAAAAAGCCATCAACAACCCCTTGCTCGATGTTGACATTTCAGGCGCAAATGGAGCCTTGATTAATGTAATTGGAGGAGAGGACATGACTCTTGACGAGGCAAGAAAGGTTGTTGAAACAATAACTGAAAAGCTGGATGAAGACGCAAGGGTAATCTGGGGCGCCCAAATCTACAAGGACATGGAAAAAACAATAAGGACAATGCTGATTGTTACTGGAGTCAAGTCTTCCCAGATATTCGGCGCGGACAAGAAAAAGGCGTCTGACAAGAAAAAGAAGGAAATAGAGCAGCATTTGGGTATTGAATTCTTGGATTGAATAGGCAATAATAAGAATATTTTTACAGCATAGGCAGGCTGTCAATCGGGCTTTTTGTGCCAATCATCTTGGGAGAGGCAATATGGAGATAGACCATTGTTGTCTCTGCGCTGCTGTGCCCGAGCAGTGACTGGACTTCTGCAACGCTGCTTCCGTTCTCTATGAGGTGCGTTGAAAAGCTGTGCCGCAAAGTGTGCGGATGGGCATGCTTGGATATTTCGGCGCTCTTCACTGCGTTTTTTATAATAGACCTTACGGACGCTGTTGTGAGGTGCCCGTTGAATCCCCTGAAGATATATGAATCAGAGGACGCGCATTCTTTTGAAATGTAATTTTTCAATTCTTCCCTGGTATTATCAGCTATGATAAACATCCTGTCTTTATTTCCCTTGCCGTGCCTCACCCACCCATAACCATTTTCTATTTCCAGATGTTCCGGCTTGAGATGGACAAGCTCGCTTACCCTCAGCCCGGCAGAATAGAGCAGCTTTGCCATAAGCTTGTGCTTAGGATTGCTTATTGAATTTATTAGTTTTACGATTTCTTCTTTAGTCAAAACTATTGGCAGAGCTTTGGGAGTTTTAGAGTACCTTATATTTATCATTAAGCGCTTATGCAATACACTGCCATAAAAAAACTTCAATGCGCTTAAGTTTACATTTATTGTGCTGCCGCATGCGCCTTTCTCAATCATTAAGTCAAGATAGGATTTTATATCTGCTTTCTTGATTTCATTCGGCTCCTTTTTGCACCAACTGAAAAATTTTCTGACACACTGCCTGTAAGTCTTTATGGTTTTGTGGCTTAATCCTCTTCTAAGACCTTCTTTTCTAAGCAATTCCGATACGTCCATTTTGATCACATTAAATCATAATGCGCATTAGGTTTAAATATTTCACGCAGGCATGTCCAGTGCCCAGTGCTTAATTGCAATATGGAAAAGAATTAATTTTTAATCTTTCATACAGCTTCGCATTCGCCATTGATGCCAAATTTTGCCATTTCATCTCCTACATCTTATTCTTTAATGTCCATTCTTTATCTTTCTGCCAATTTCTCAATTTCTCAGTTTCATAACCTCAAATGCCTTGGCGACAGTCAGGAAATTAATTGATTTGTCCATCACAATAGAAAACTTCATTGATTTCCTTCCCTTAGGGAGAATAAAAACATTTGAGGTGATTTAAATGAAACTAGATAAAATATGGCTGGAAAGAAAAGAATTGCTAGACAAGCTCCAGAATGATGTAAGAGACCTTATGAAATGGCGCATTCCATGGCATCAAAAATGCGGCCACTGGGAAGCAATTTATTCCCGCTTCCTTAATAAGATAATACAGCAGGATATTGAGCTTCAAAAAAGGCTCAAGCCCTGACTTTTTCTTATTTTCTTATTTTTCAGTCATAACGGATTTTTGCCCTATGGGCATTGAAATTCAGCAGAATTAAGCCTTTATAACCATAAATCTGAGGACTTTAGGTTATAGGCTGTTATACTCAATTTTTTTCTTTAGTTTGAAATGCAAATATTTCAGTCGTCGCAAAAAATAACAACAAGGGCAGGCAAACACGGGTTTTCTTTGTGAAAACCCTATTCGCAAAGGAAATTCCCCACATTTCGCATGGGAAATTTCCTCTGCACTCAGTTTGCCGCCAATGTTATTTTTCGCTCCTACGCTGATTGCACTTCGTGCTTGCTGCATTTGCCAAAAGAACTAAAGAAAAATCGACAAAGGAGCATAACAACTGTTATATTGAATTATTACTCGGCATTTTTTCCTTTATTTCTTTGTGGATAAGTTTCACTTAAACCATCTTGCAGCAGCAATAACGGCAGGCAAACACGGATTTCTTGGTGAAATCCTGCTCACAAAGGATTTTCCCCACACTTCGCATGGGAAAAATCCTCTGCATTCGATTTGCCGCCATTGCTGCTGCTATGGAAAAAATGCCTGCGTCATAACTTTTCGGATTTTTTGGAAATCCTCAACCCTGCATCCTGATTTTTCCAGCTCTCGCTCACTATCGCTCGCAGAGGGAAAAATCGGGTAGGGCAATATAACACCGATTAAGTTCAATAATTTTTAGTGGCTAAACGTAGATAGGGGGACATTTCTACGAAAGAAACTGAGGGGTGGGGCGAACGAAACAAAGATGATGTTTAATATGAAAATTTATAAAGAAATCATACTTAGTAACATTATGAATAGGGTAATAAAAATACTGATTCCAACGATTGTCTCCTTAATTATAGCTACTTTTCTTTATGTTCTTAACTTATCTAACTGGAATAATTATGTGTTTATTCTTTCGTCAATAATACAAATATTAACCTTTGTATATTGGTTGATAGGAGACTCAAATCAAAAACAGATTATTGAAGCTGTATTAGGGACCAAAAACGACCTAAAAGAAACAAAGCAGATTGCACAAGAGGTTAGGGATTTCCAAAATCAAAAAGAGAGCCTTCTTGAGAAGAGACAAAAAATATTGGTTAACCTGTTCAAAAATGGAGCTATACAAACTATCGAGATTAACAAAATAATAAAATCAGTAAGAAATAAGGGTATGTTTGTGGTTTCAAGTTTTGGTGGGCATAATATGAAACTTAAAGGAGTCTTAAAAGCAATGAATAGTTCAGAACCAATATCGATTGTTCCAAACGTTCTGTATAATCTAGGTTTTAAGAAGGTATACTTTAATGAATTTATGTTTATTCTACTCAAAGAAGATCTACCCCCAAAACTAAGAAGTGCTGAGAAATTAAAAAAAATAATCTATGATGAATTAATTAATAAATGGACTTATCTACAAAAAATAATAGTAGATAATAACTTCAAAAAATATGATAAGTGGAAAGATGGCAGCAAATTTTTTTGTAATCTTTGTTTGATTGATATAGAAGAAGGAGAAATGGGTATTCTCTATAAAAGACTTAAAGAAGCGCCAGAATTAAGAGATTCATTTTCGGAGGAATTCAAAAGTTTACTTTTGAGTCATTCAGACAAAATCCATATTGGTCAATTAATCAAAGATAAAATAAAAGCTAATCAAGTCTTGGATAAAATTACTATTGGTCTATTACTTAATAATCTACCAGAAGGGATAAAGGACACTCTGCTTTTAAAAGAAAAAGAGATAATGACTCAACTTAAAATCAATAGATTTATTGATATTTCGAATATAACTGACCCAAATCTTAAAGATGTAATAAAACAATATATTCCTGCAAATCAAGTTGAAGAAATATCCAAAAAAATCATGTCAGAAATAAAAGATTATGTGCAGATAGTGAGAGATTTAGAATTATTTCAATAAAGTGGTATACTGATAATATCTTCTTTTCAGAAGTAAAAAAATGAAACGAGTTGGGAGAGTTCTTAACTATGAATATATGCGCTTAATATTTCAGAAGGGTTACCTATTCTTTTTTCATTTTTTAAATGAGAAATATCAATAACTGCCCCATGTTTAATAAATTCATCATAAAACTTATTATATTCCTTACCCCAGTATATCATCGCACATGACATTGGAGCACCTTTACCAGTGCTATTGCCATTTTCCAAAAACTTTAAACGAGTATCAAATAAAAAGCAAATGGCTTTTGCCCTGCCATAAACACTTTTTTTCCAATGACCTGTATTTGTTGCAACTGGTACTAACGCAATAACTTCTGAACCATAATTTTCATGCGCTTTTGCACATTTTTCTAACCAATGTTTAATAGACGTTTCACTGTCTTTATTCCTACCATAGGGTGGATTAACATAGATGCTAGGGAATTTCCATGATTCAATCAATCCATTTTTTTTGGGCAGGCTGTACTCTACTTCAGCATTAACAATGGAAAACTCATTAGAACATGGATCTAAATGTATCTTTCCACTAAAAACTTTCTTAACTGCATCTACATACTTTTTAGGGGTACACCAATCCTTACTTTTTGAATTGATATTTCTTCCAGCTGTCATTTTATCTCCATTATTGAGTATATGATTAAGTATTTAAATTCTTTTTGATTGTTGGTAACTAATTGGTAAATAAGTATATATTTAGTGGTATATATACTTTTCGATTATGAATAGCAACATGGCACTAATAGGTTACATCAAAGCGAGTAATTATAGAATTGAACTACTTAAAAAGTTAATTGAAAAACCATTTACCCCTACCGAACTTGCGAATTCAACTAAAATAAATAAAGGTCATGTTAGTAGGACACTAAAGGAACTCTGCGAGAAAAAACTTGTGGAGTGTGGCAACGAAGAAGCAAAAAAAGGGAGAATGTATTTGATTACTGAATTAGGTAAGAAAATAATAAAGGAATTATAAATTTGAGATAACCAGTGAATTGTTGATTTTACTTATTTTTTTAAAGTTTAGGTCTTCAATGTCATAGAATATTGCATTTTTGTTTTCGGATATTATTTCTTGAATAAGTGTTTTAACATCTTTGTTTGTCTTTAGTGCATCTTTACTGATGAACTTTAAGAAGTCATCACCAAATTTTTTGTGAAATTTCTTAAATGCTTCAATGATTATATAATCTGGAACAACCAAATTATGGTCAATTGTTTTTGTAACAACCTTTCTTGATTTATCTTCCCAATGTGAAACTTCTCCAATTACAAGTATCGGTGTAAAATTGTCCGTTTCTTTCTTTTCTTCTTTACCCCATTTACCAATACGTTTTTTTCTGACATCTAAAGCAACTAATGCTGATTGTTTAGCTTTTTCTATTGTCTGTGGTCCAGTTAAACAAGTTTCTATTTTGAAAAAAGTTTTGTTTTGTATTTTGGTAAGGGTAAAAACATGGCATAACCTTACTTTTTCTGAAAGATCTATCAACTTGTTTTCTGGTTTAATAATCCTTACTGTTCCATTTTCAACCAGCGTGATTAAAAACCTCTTATTGACAGAAATCTCAAATTTTTCATCAATCAGATTATTTTTCTGTTTAGAAGATTCTTCTTCATTGGCATTTTTTGAAGTAATGTGAATTTCTGCATTATTGCCAGAAATTTTTTTACACACGATGTTAATTTTTATCTCTCTGTCTAACCATCTTGGATTTATGTTATGTTGGTAGGCTTCATTTACGCCCAATTGTAAATCTTGATATCTCGTCTCGGCATGAACAGTTACCTCAACACCAACTTTTTTACATTCAATGAAACCTATGAGATTATTTTGGTCAATATCATCATTCTTATCAACAGTAAAATTTCCATTTTTATCTAACTTAAAAAAACTGAATTCAACTTTATGTTTTGCTCCAGTAAATCCTTCTAATGATAATTCGGTTTGCATGGAGTTTAATAAATCTTGGGAAGAATGACAATAGCCCATTATTACTATTTCTAACATATCTCCTATTTTTCTTCCAATCTGATGTCCTTTTTTTCCAAATTGTTCTATGTAAACATATACATCAGATAAATACTCAAAATCTCTTGAATCGTTAAATTTCATTGACATACTTCAAGCGTAGTATCCACTTATTAAATAGATTTATACCACTTAGTTACCACGCAAAACTAACGCCCCACCCCCTACGACTAACTAACGAAACGACTGAAACGAAATGTCCCCCTTGATGTTTGTTCTTGATTGCTCACTTTGTTCGCTGGATTGAACACGAGCCACTAAAAATTACTCTGCGGACGCAGGTTTCCAGAACTTCGTAACTGGAAACGAACTTAACAAGAATTATATTTAATTCTTCACAATGGCTCTCGCCTTGTTCAGAACTCGAAACCTTTAATCTCAGGCAAGCTGAGTTAAAGCTTTCGCCCTTGCGAGGGAAATATAACAACTGTTATATTGAATTATTACTCGGCATTTTTTCCTTTATTTCTTTGTGGATAAGTTTCACTTAAACCATCTTGC
>JACOUX010000036.1 GCA_016177615.1 Candidatus Woesearchaeota archaeon
AATGCTCTTGTAGACAAGGTTGCTGGATTTTTCACAAGCACTGCATCAATTCACGGCGGCCAAGAAACAACTTTGATAACTTCAATGATTCCAATGTTTCATTTGGGCATGATTATTGTCGGCATTCCTTACACCGAAACTAAGCTGTTTGCCTTAGAAGGAGGTGGAACCCCATATGGGGCATCAACTGTTGCGGGAGGAGATGGATCAAGAATGCCTTCTGAAAATGAGCTTGAAATTGCAAAAACATTAGGCAGCAGAGTTGCAGCTATCGCTAAGAAAGTTCGAGGTTAATCTTTTAACCCTTAGCATTTTCTCAATATCCACGCACATTATACCATACTCTCCGTCAATGCATATTACATCTTTTTTCATAATTATTCTTGAGCATACAACATTATTAGACTTTTGTTTAATGGTTTAACAATAGGCTTGATTGAAAATTTATCCCAAGCAAATATTAACATAATTGATTTTTACCGATAATTTTAATAATGCCAATTAAAATAGCTCATTATTTGCTTTTGCTAATGGGGTGTAATAGAAATGCAATTTGAAATAAAAAATTATAAGGGATTTAAAAGAAAAGACTTTAGGTATTTCCTGCTGGCAGGCGATATTGGCGGAACAAACACAAGGCTTGGATTATTCGGGATTGGAAATAAGCCACAGCTGCTAATATCACTGCATTTTAAAAGCCAAGAGCTAACTAATCTGTCCAGCGCAATAAACAAAGCGCTTGAATATTTCTACAAGAACCATAAAATAAATTTGGCTAAAGCCAGCATTGCTGCGGCAGGCCCATTATCAGCAGATAGGAACAAAATAAATGTCACTAATGTAAAATGGGGCATCAGCAAGAGTGACCTGCTTAAAAAGACCGGATTAAGAAAAATCTTGTTGCTGAATGATTTTGAAGCTATTGGGTACGGCATTAATATGATAAGCGCTAAAGATGTTAAGACAATTAAGCGCGCCAAAAAAATGCCAAATGCCCCTATTGTGCTCATAGGTGCAGGAACAGGCCTTGGGAAGACTACCCTTATATTTGACATTCACTCACAATCGTATGCTCCTATACCCTCTGAATCCGGCCATAACGATTTTCCTTCAGAAAATGAGAGGGAATCCAAAATAATCAAATTCATCAGGAAGCGCGAGAACTTAAAAAACTTTGTAAGCTTTGAGCATTTCCTGTCAGGGCACGGATTAACAGACATATATTATTTCTTAAGAAAAAGCGGAAGATTCAGGCAAACCAAGTGTGCACAGGAGATTGACTCTTCAAAGAATAAGCCTGAGTTTATATCAAAATACAGGAAGGCTGATGAAATTTGCAAAGAGACATTTAACATATTCAGAGAGACATTTAACATATTCAGAGATGCTTATGCTAGATTTGCAAGAAGCTGCGCACTCGACAGCCTTGCTTATGGGGGAGTTTACATCACAGGAAAGATTGCAGCAAATAATCGCGAAATATTTGGCTCTAAATTCATAAAGAGCTTTGAGCAGAACTACAAGCTTGCTCACTTGTTAAAAAAAATACCGATTTTCCTGATTTTGAATTACAATATAGGCATGCTGGGAGCAGCTTTTGCATATGATATCCAAAAAAGGAAATCATTAGCACTATGACAAGGCACATTGTTCTTGGAAACGGAAAATTGCTTGTGAACATAGACAAATGGATGCAGGTACGAGACATTTACTTTCCGCATGTCGGGCAATACAACCATCTTATCGGGCATGCCCACAGGATTGCTGTTCTTGAAAATAATGACTTAAGCTGGATCAATGAAGATTCTTGGGAGAGACAGCTTGGCTACCTGAATGAAACGCTGATTACAGACAGCAAGGCAATAAACAAGAGCAGAAATCTTGAGCTGCACTTTAATGAAAATGTTTACTGTGAGGACAATATTTTCTTCCGCAAGATAATTGTAAAAAACAAGTCAGATTACAGAAGAAAATTGAGGCTCTGCTTTCATCATGACTTTCACCTTTACAGTGATGGAATCGGCGACACTGCATTATACCATCCAAAGCATGATGCCATAATACATTATAAAAGATCATCATATTTCCTCATTGGACTTTGCTCGCCAGACGGTAAATCCATGTTCAGTGACTACAACATTGGAAGGGACGTTGAGCCTGGGTGGAATCTTGCCAGGAATCCAATTGCACAAGGAAGCGTTGATTCTATAGTTTGCGCAGATATTGAGATAGACAGAAATGGTGAAACAACCATATGCTATTTTATCACAGCAGGCAAGTCTTTTGATGATGTTTTTGAACTCAAAGAAAAGTTTGCTAAAAAAGGAATTGAAGCTCATTTGCAGCATTCGCAGATGTGCCAGAAGGGCTGGCTTGCTACAATAAAGCCTAATATTGCCTTGCTTGACGAAAGGATGCAGCAGCTCTATAAAAGGTCATTGCTTATCATAAAAACTCAAATTGACCATGAAGGCGCCATTATAGCAGCCAATGATTCTGATAATATGGAATTTAACAGGGACACTTACTCTTACGTGTGGCCAAGAGACGGCGCTTTGGTTGCAATCGCGCTGATTAAGGCAGGCTATTCAGACATGACAAAAAAATTCTTTGAGTTTTGCAGCGATGTATTATACGAAGAAGGCTGCCTTCTGCACAAATATAATCCGGACAAGACTCTTGGCAGCAGCTGGCACCCATGGGTTTTAAACGGCAAGTTTTCCCTTCCTATTCAGGAAGACCAAACTGGATTGGTGCTTCATGCGTTATGGATTTATTACCAGAACACCGAAGACAAAGATTTTATCCGTAAACTCTATAATAAGCTGGTAAAGCCTATGGGAGATTTCCTGTCAAAATACAGGTACGATAATGGCTTGCCAAAAGAGAGCTTTGACTTGTGGGAAGAAAGGAGAGGAATATTTACTTTTACTACATCTGCAGTGCTGGCAGGATTGATTGCAGCTGACAAGCTTGGCGAGCTGATGAAGGACAAAAAACTTTGTAAGGATTGCAATGAAGGCTATGAAATAATCAAAAATTCAATGATTAGCTATCTGTACAACAAAGAAAAGGGCTATTTCAGGAGAGGGGTTTCATTCGAAAATGACCAAATAGCCTATGACGATTCAATTGACAGCTCTGTTTACGGCTTGTTTGAATTCGGAGTCTTTGATGCGAATGATGAAAAAGTGGCGTTAACGATGAGAAAAGTAAGGGAATTGCTTTGGGTCAAGACAGAAATTGGAGGAATTGCAAGATACTACAATGATAATTTTCATCAGAAATCAAAAGAGCTTGGCAAGGTGCCTGGCAATCCTTGGTTTATCTGCACTTTGTGGTATGCAAAATGGCTGATAAGAATTGCAAAAAACAAGGAGGATTTGCAAGAGGGATTGAAAATCATAAACTGGGCAGCAGACCATACCCTTCCAACAGGAATTTTTTCCGAGCAGATGCACCCTCACACAGGCGAGGCATTGTCCGTTTCGCCTTTGACATGGAGCCATGCCGAGTTTGTAGATGCGCTAACGGACTATGTTGAAAAGCTTGAAAGATTATAAACTAAGAATTCAAATAAGTAATTGATCCTTAAATTTGCATTTATTTTTTTCCCGCCCATTCAATTAATGGGACAATTGCTCTCATGAGTTTTTCGCCTTTTGATGTAAGCTCGTATTCTACCCTTGGTGGAATTTCCTTATAAGCTGTTCTTTTTACCAGCCTTAATTTTTCAAGCTCCTTAAGCCTCTCAGCAAGAGTTTTTCCTGTAATTCCTTCGACTCTGCTTAGTATGTCGGTGAACCTCAATTTGTTAAAATTTCCGATGGTTGTAATTATGCTGATTGTCCACTTTTTGCTCAAAAAAGAGTTAGCTGCTTCTAACGGCTGCGGGCAATAGCCATTGCCTTTCATGCGACATTCATTACTTTCCAAATTGACACTAATGTTAGTTACCATTTTCCAACTTTCTAATATTTAAATAAGCTTTACTTTCTCAAAGAGAGTAACTATACAATATAAACTTTTTGGAGGTAAATAAAATGGCAAAGAAAGAACCATGCTGTAAAGGCGGAGTGTGCCCAAGCTGCGACTGCTGCATATGCATTTGCACGAAGGACTTGAAGAGGGCATTGACACCGGAAGCAAGAAAGATGCTGATAAAAGCATTGAGCTAAACTGACAGAAATGAGAAAAAAGCTGCATATTATAGCTAGTGTATTATCCAGAAGAAACTATTTCTTTATTTTCTTAGTTTCAGGGCTATTATACGGCATTATCTATGCTGTTATGACTAATTTAATTGATGTTAGATTTGGCTTGAAATATATTAATTATTCTTTCACTATTGTAAGCATCATGTTTGTTATTTTATTTTCTATTTTAGGCGGTATTCTTATCTCATTGCAAGTGTTTGCAATTAGAAATAGACAAAAATCTCTAAAATCTGCAAATGTGGGATTTATAGGGGCTTTTCTGAGCTTCTTTAATGTAACATGCCCTTTTTGCAAGCCTTTGCTTCTTTCTTTAATAGGATTTTCAGGCTCTATAGCAATATTGAAATATGGCTTAGCGCTTGCGGTAGTTAGTATTGTGCTGTTATTAATTTCGATTTATTTGGTAGCCTTGAATATTAACACAAATAAAGGTGATAAAAAATGGTAAAACAAATAACTAAAAACAATAAGACATATTTTATATGCCCAGAATGCAATTTTGCATACAAGGACAAGGAAACAGCGGAAAAATGCGAGAAATGGTGCAGGAAATATCATAGCTGCAATATTGAGATAACAAAGAATGCGGTAATATTGCACTGAGTACGCAAATGATTTCTTAACGCCGAAACCTTTAAATATTTATATGTATTTTGTTTTCATATGATAACTAAAGCCATATTAAAAGATTGCCGTAAGGAAGGGTTTGATGAAGAGGAAATTTATGGAGCCTACAAGATATTCTTTGGTACTCTGGTTTCTCATCCAAGGCTTAGGATAATCAATCTGCTGAGAAAAGGGAGGAAAAATGTCTCTGAGATTGTGGAAGGGCTGGGGGCGAAGCAGACGGCGGTATCCCACGAATTGGCGAGATTAAAGAGATGCGGTTTTGTTGATATGGAAGTGGATAAGAAATTTCGTTATTACAAGCTGAATGAGAAGACCATAAAGCCATTGATGGGGTTGATTGATGCGCATATGTCAAAGAATTGCATTCGCATTTTAAGAGCTGAAAAAAAATGAAGAAAATGGCAGCAGGTATGCCAGACCAAACTCAGGTATGGGATAAGAAATACGGGTCTGAAGATTATTTTGGCAGCAGCCCAAGCCGATTCGCAGAAAAAGTGGTGCCATATGCAAGAAGGTTGAATGTAAGGGACATACTGGAATTAGGCTGCGGCCAGGGACACAATTTATTTTGCAAGGAATGGATTTAACTTAACTGCCGTAGATTTACATGAAAAGGCAATAGGAGATTTGGAACGGAAATCTGCTGCTCTAAGCTCTGCAGGGAATATAGAAACTAGAATCATGGACATGCGCCGCCCATTAAATTTTGGCAGGCTTTTTGACATGGTTTATGCAAATTTGTCATTGCATTATTTTGATGATGAATCAACAAGGCGAATTTTCCAAAGTGTCTATGGCCTGCTAAGGCGTGGCGGCATGCTGGCTTTTGAAGTAAAATCTGTGAATGATGTTGATTACGGAAAGGGCGATGAAATTGGCGATGGTCTATTTGTTAAAAATGAGCACGTTCATCATTTCTTCAGCGGAGATTATATTGAAGAATTATTGAAGGCATTCAGGATTGTACATAAGGAGGAAGTTCAATATATTTCAGAAGGAAAATTGTCCAGCTTTTGGGATGTCATAGCTGTCAAGGCTTGACTTTTCTGCGCCTTTGCAGCACTTTTTTATTTCTTTTGTAGATAAAACAATCACAAACAATCCAAGCGTAAAAAACAATAAAAAAATAAACCAGGATATTAGCAAGATAACTCTGCCTAAAACTTTATTTCGCATTCTTGATATTGACCATATCATCATTTCCTATAGGGCAGATAAATTCATTTTCGTTAATGTAAGTATAAGCAGAATATACAGCCGCAACTCCCTCAGCAACACCTGTTATAGCCTGCTTGAAAACAGTGTCGCATACATCCCCTGCTGCAAAAAAACCCGGAATATTTGTTTTTGATTCCCTGTCAATTACTATTTCTCCCTTGTCATTGGTATTGACGCCAATATCCTTTGCAAGCTTGGATAATGCGATGTGCCCAATTGCGACAAACACGGCATCAAGCTTAAGCTCATTGCTTCCATTCAATTCTCTATTAAGCTGCACAGATTTAACAAATTTGTCACCATTAATCTGTTTTACATTAATATTTGTAATTACCTGAATTTTTTTATTGTTTTCAGCTCTTTGGTTATTTATCGGCTCGCCTCTTAACTTTTCGCGCCTTACGAGAATATAGACCTTGCTGGCAAACTGCGAGAGAAGCAGTGCTTCCTTGACAGAACTATCTCCACCGCCTACAACAGCGACTATTCTGTTTTGGTATACTGCTCCATCGCAAAGGGCGCAGTAATGCACTCCTTTGTTGGCAAACTCCTTCTCGCCTGGAACATTAAGCTTTCTCCATTCAGTTCCAGTTGCAAAGATGATAGTCTTGCTTTGGTAAGTCTTGCCTTCATTGGTTTCAACTAGAAAACAATTATGGTTCCTGCTGATTTTGGTTACTTTGGATTCTGCCTTTTCAATATTGTAGGATTCAGCATGCTTTCTCAAATTGTCAGCAAGCTCCTGCCCCGTTAATTTGACAAACCCAGGATAATTTTCCACAACATCTGTTAATGCAATTGTGCCGCCTATGTTTTCGCCAATAAGCATAGTTTTCATATTTAGCCTGCCTGCATACATTGCTGCAGCAAGGCCTGCACATCCAGCGCCAATTATAATTGTGTCATGCATGTTTTCAAATGCCAAGCGCTTTTTTCAAAGCACTCTTGTCAAATCCGACAATTATTGTTCCATTTGCATCTACAACAGGCACTCCCAATTGCCCGGATTTCTGGAACATCTCGTTTCTGGCATCTTCACTTGTGCCAACATTGGCTTCCTCGTACTTGACATTGTTCTCCTTGAAGAACTCCTTGGTCTTCATGCACCAGGGACACGTGCTGGTTGTGTATATCTTGACTTTTTTCCCATCATTTTTCATTGTTTCCTTTACTTTTTTTGAGCTTTTTTCCATTCTAATCAACTCCATTTATTTTTCCAATTGATCCTGCAATAAGGTCAAAAATCTACCTTAACAGATATACTGCAGCAACTATTATTACAATAATCACTACTGCCATCATCATAATTTTGTGCTTGCACATTCCTGTGCTGTGGCAGCCTTCTATTGGGCATGTCATTGCCATTTTTTACATCCTCCTTGTATTTGTCAAAAACCACCAGTCATAGACATGGTGGCTTGCTATTTTATTTAAACATTACGTGGATTTTTGACACCTCAAAATTACACTTATTGACTGGTGATTCAGCGAAAATCCAATGGATTTTCGAGGTGCTCGAAAATTTATAATTTTCGACATTTGAGCACACAAAATTCCATGTAATATCATGCTACACGTAAACCACTTATGCTACCTAAGTGGAATTTTGTTGTTTGAACTAACTTTTAAAAAGATAATAAAAGGCTGCAATTAGCAGCCGCAGCCTTTTCCTTTTCCCTTTGCCATTTTATTCGCCTCCTGTGTTTATTCCAGCCCTTGTTTATTAACTTTTTGTTGTAAAGAAGGAAAGAAGAGGGGGTGGAAAACTTTCCTTCTCGATAAATAAACAGAGACTAAGGATAATAACAAACTATGCTTTAAGGGTTAAAGATAATGTTTAAGGAATATATAATGGCGGAAGTAAATAATCAATATATTAATCTGCCAATTATATTCGGCGGACACAACTATTCCAATCAATTATTTGTGTCCGACATTATAATTAATACTACATGAAGATTGAATCATTTATAAAATTAATTTGTAGTCAGTCACAGAATTGGAATTTTGTTACTTCTTTTTAGTAATAAAAAATTAGGTGCGGGGGAAGGGATTTGAACCCTCGGATCCACTAAGGAACAGGATTGCTCGCTGGCCTTAAGTTTCGCAGCCAGCCACACATGAGTGCTCTGAGTCCTGCGCGTTTGGCCAGGCTTCGCTACCCCCGCAAATGCATGGCAATGTTTGAATTGGAGAATTATATTTAAAGGTTGTGATGAGGGATAAGAGGTTGTGATGGAAACATTAGTGTATTCTGCAGTCGGGCGAAGATAAACCATAAACCAAATAATTTTTATAGAGAAGTGATAAAATGCTTGGAGAATGGAAAAAGAGGAAGTTGATGAGCTTATCAGAATTCTGAACAAGGCTTTGCAGGGCTATCGCTTAAGATCAAAGATATTGCAGAAAAGGTACGACATAATTAGGCTGATATTCGGAAAATATAGGAATTCCCCATCGGAAAAGGAATTTTTTCAAAGCATATCTGCTGAAGCCAGCCAGCTCAAAAGGCTCCTTAGGCACGAGAAAAAAATCTTGGCCATCATTCAGTCAGGAGAAGATGAAGAGGAAAATATCCTGTTAATGGCGATTGGGCAGCTGAAGATATCCCTCGGCTCTTTGGGCGCTTCAAGTGCAAAATTAAAGAAAAATCTGGAGTCGTATGGGCTTGACATCAACATTCTCTCCACTTATATAGAAGACGCTATTGCTGTCCTTGAAAAGCTGAATCAGGATATAAAGAACATAGAAAGGAGGATTGCAGCAGAAGAGCACTTTTTTGGAAATCCCGGCAAAAAATCATTTGATAATTTTGCGAAAGAATTCAATATGGAAATTATTTACAATAAAAGGCTCTTCGAGGATGTTGCCGCTTTCAGGAAGATAGAAAAGAAAAAAGTGGACAAAATCATGGCAGGCATAGCCTACTTTCGAGACCTAAGTGATTATATGAATACAGAAGGCGCAAAGGCAGCCGGCTTTTTTGCGCAAAGCTATCAGGTTTTTGTAGAAGCAAGAACCAATGTAAAATATGCAGCAACATTCTATTTCATATATCAAATAATGATATTTACTATTGAGTATTTCAAAGAGCTTGAGGAAGAATCTACCCAGTATGTAATATATCAAAACGAAATGATTTCAAGATTTAAAAAATATAGGGCAAAAAGGCGCTGGTGGAATTTTTTTTGATTTTATAATTTTTTTGGTTTTATTTATCCATACTTATATTTCTGCACTTCAAAAAATGCCCTTATCCTCTTGTACAAGTCCCTGCCGTCAGAATTTACCACGCCGTCCCACTTGCCTGTCCAGAAATTGTAGATGTACTTGTCAGCTAATGCCCTTAAAAAATAATAAACAGGCTTTACCTGCCAGAAGCTGCCGTGGATATGCGACTGGATAAACCCGTCTATGTTGACAAGAATATCTCCTGTATTGATCCTTATTTTCTTGCCGCTTTTTTTGATGACCAATTCTTTCACATTGTCCATCAAAACCCTAAGGACAATAATTCCATGATGAAGCCCATCAAGATGGCTTTGCACCTCTATGACATATTCTATTTTCTTGCCATTCTGCGTCACATGCTCCATCTTCTTCCTTGGCTCCTTCTCAAACCCCTTTTCATCAATCCATTCGTCAATTTCCCTGTAGAAATCCTCAATGACAAAAGGCCCGCTGTATGCTATCCTCAGGTCATAGAGCACTTGTTTTTTTTCTACCATTTGCTAGACTCCTGGAACTGATATGACTTTATAGCTTCTGCGCATATTCAAAAATTTCTCAATCTCATGGTGAAGCCTGTTTACGTCATGAGTGAGCATGTGCTCAAACCTTTCAGTATAAACCTTGAATATGAAGTGGTCATACATCTGGCCTATAAAGTACAGGAATGGCTTGTCCTGCCACCTGCCCTGCAGATCATATTCGACAAAAGCATCGATTGTGACAACTATTCTCCCATTGTCGACTTTTGATTTTTTGCCTTCATTTACAACATTGGCCTTTACCAAATCATACCCAAGAATTCTTACCTTGATTATGTACCTTGTGTAGTCTGTTATCCATTTCCATGGTGATATCTGCCATTCCAGAAATTTCCCATTCTGGGTGTTCTGCTCAAAATCCTTGTCTTGCCTCTTGTCAAATCCCATGTAAAAGATGAAGTTTTCAATCATCTTGAACAATTCAGTAATGTCAAGAGGCCCGCTATAATCTATCTTGTCATGGTCCACAACTATCTTAACATTTCCCATGTTCCCTTTTTGGTTAATGCACTCCTGCCATGTGCCTGAATTCAGAGCCTTCAGATGCCATCTTCAAGCGTTCCTTGATTAGGGCATGAAGCCTGAGAACTATTTTGTACTGCAATTCGTCCCACCAATAGCTGTCAATCCTCTTTCTGATGACATACTTGATGTAAAAGCTTTTCAAATAAGCCAAAAATGCGTTTTTTTCCCAGATTCTTTCATAATCCATGACTACTTTGCCTAAAATCTGTATCCATATCCTGCCTTTGGCCATTTTTTTCTTGCGCCCGTTTTTCATGACCACTTCAACATCATGCATGTCAAAAGTCTCTATGTTCACGTTCACGACCCATTCATAAAAATCCTCAATCTCCCTTCTGGCCTCAAAGGAATGCAGCACTTCAACGCCAAAAGGGCCCGGCCTTCTAAGCCTTTGCTGCTTCTCATAGAACTTGAATTTTTTCTGCCTGAAAAAATCCGCAATCGACTCGTAAAGATCCTGCATGTCAAGTATGCCTTTATACTGCATATAAACTGGAGTATTATGCGCTTCAGCCCCGTGAACAAAGTCTTCAGGCTTCATTGAAAATTTTATTGGGATAAGTATATTTAAAGGTTTCTACAAAAAGATTTAAATATAAGTAATTCAGCTAAAACTGGTAAAAAAGGTGCCTTAATGAGAAAAACAGCTTATTTCTTGGCCATTGTAGTAATGCTCATTTTTATGGCCAATTTTACCTATGCATCCTCATTTGATGTTAAGGTCATTCCAGTCAAAGATAAGATTGTGGTTGATGAAACTGCCGAGTTTGATTTTCTTATAACAAATAACCTGCAAACTGATGAAGAGTTTACCATAAAGAAAGCAGGCTATCCATTTTGGGACATGTATACAATGCCGCTGCAGAACCCGATATCACTAAAAGTAGGGGCCTTAAGCTCTGGCTCCATTAAGCTGTTCGTGGATCCTTTGTATATCACATCAGTCGATACCTACACTCTGGACGCGTTTATTGTTCTTGAGCGCACAGGAGAAGAACAAAAGGTCCCAATCACAATAGGCATTAAGTCCACAGATCCCTTGATTGGGGGGTATATACCTACAGTTCTAACTACAACAGAAATTTTGCCTGATAAGATAGACCCAAGAAAAGAGTTTAAGATAAGAGTTACATTAAACAACCAAAACCCCATCAACTACCCTAACCTGACAATAAGGATTGAGAGTGAGCTGTTCAAAGATGAAGCTTATTACCCATTGGACCCGAAAGAGGAAAAGGCCATCGAAATAACAGAAAAGCTTGATGACGTGACCCCTCCAAGAAAGGACAAGCTCATTATTGCAATATTTCAGGATAAAAGAATGATAGTGAGCCCGATGGTAAAAGAGTTTACAGTTGAAGAGTATATTGAATATGAAGAAATTCCAAAAGAGAAGTCTTTTCTGAAGCATAGAAGCGGCACTAAGATAATTTCAAACAATCCGCTATATGACGGACACATAAAAATTGAAACAACTCCTTTTAAGAAGTTATTCGTGACAACATACCCAAAAGCCGATATGGTGAAAGAGAACGGCAAATACTATCTTGTCTGGGAAACGGAACTTAAGCAAAACGAGATGAGCGTTTATGTAACTGAAAATTACAGGCCGATTGTGGTCATATCCTTAGCAGCCATTGTGGCTCTGGCCCTTTATTTCGTATTCAGGAGCCCTATAGTTATAAGAAAGAGTGTGGCAAATATCGGGCTAAGCGAAGGCGGAGTTTCAGGGGCAAAAATCATCATAAGGGTGAAGAACAGAAGCCCAAAGCAGATTTTAGGTATCGAAGTCTTGGACCACTTGCCTCATCTGGCCCATGTTGAAAAAGACGTATCAATAGGCTCAATGCAGCCTCATGCCGTGCTGCAGCATCCAAAAAAGGGGCTCGTGATAAAATGGGCTATTGAATCATTGGAAGCAGGGGATGAAAGGGTGCTTTCTTACAGGATGAGATCAAGATTGCCGATACTTGGCGAGTTTAATCTTCCGGCTGCAACTGCGCGATGCAAGGCCAACAACAGGATTATTATAAGAAATTCAAACAGGGTCACAGTAGGCAATTAATCAATCACTAAACCGCATTTCTTGCAGTAGAATTCTTCGTTTGCGTAATCAATGTCCTTGCTTCCGCAGTCAGGGCACTGCCTAGTTAAGTCTTCTCCCTTAACAGTTTCAAGACTCCTTACACCACCCCCAATATATGCCATATAAAGAAAACGTGAATTATGGCATTTTTAAAGCTTTCGGTCATCTTAAAGTAAGTCGTTAATTATCCGCCCAACAACAATGATGGGCGAAATGTCGGAAATCGCAAAAGTTACGGAAATAATACGATTTCCGAGCATGCTCAAAAATTCCATTATATATTCGTAACTTGATTATAGGTTTACTTTACAGAAAAAGAATTATCTGATTACCTCATATTCCTTGACAATAATCCATGTGAACAAGAACAGTATGATTGCACCTGCGACTATCCATGACAAGCCAATCTGGAGGCTGTCATTGAACATCTGATACATGCCATATGCCATGATTCCAAACCCAAGCCACAGGAATTTGTCCAAAACCAGCTTCATGATTTCAAACTCATGGGCTTCGGATAGTCTTCGTTTCATCTTTGACCTCATGTTTTTATCCTCTTACAACCACAAAAAAGTCTTTTTGGGCGTAAACCTCAGTCCACTCAGTAGTTCCTGCTTTCTTGGTAAGAATCTTAAAAGTCAAAAAGTAGGAGCCTGATGGAAGTAGTGTTGGGATGGTCAATCTTACGTTCCTGATATCTGATTCAGCTGAAGTAAGATGGTATTCTGCATCACCGGAATGTTGGAAATTTTTTACAAATTTGTCTGGTACTAATTCGTCCAATACCTCTTGTTCTGTTTTAGGATGCTCCGCTGCATAGGTAGTTACTGTTGGATCAATTAGTTCAAACTTTAATTTGTAATCCAATGCCGCATTGAGTTTATTCCTTATTCCAACAGTCAAAACCTGCGATCCTCCTTTGTCAATCAAAATCTCAGTCTTTGGAAAGGAAATCTTTTTGTCACCTTGGACAAGATCGTCAAGAATTTTCTGCCTTACCTGCTCTGAAACGTCCTCTGTTGTGCTGCTTATGTTCCTGAACATTCCTTTTATGAACCCAAGCCCGAGGCCAAGTAAGGTCATGGCAAGGACAACTATTACAATAGCCTGTATCGAAATCTCTAAAGAAGCCTTTTTATTGGATTTGAAATACATTTATTCACCTCTTTTTCCCAGCAAACCCAGGATTATTTATCATTTGAGTACTCATTTATAAAGTTTTCGAAAGTGAAAAAAATTAATTTCCGACTGATAGTGAATTTTTAGTAATTTTTAATTTTTAGCAACATTTAAAAAGCGCGGAAAAATCCTGCAGCATATGGCAAAATTGAGGAAATTCGTGGCTTACAGAAGGCTTAAAAGGCCGTATACAAGGACATCAAAGTTCAAGTCAGAAGCTTACATAAGGATGACTCCAAACACGAAGGTTGTCAGGTTTGATTTAGGCGATCCCAACAAAGACTTCCCGTTAACCTTAAGGCTATTATCAAAATCCTCTCTTCATATAAGGGACAATGCGCTGGAAAGCGCCAGGCAGACTTCAAACAAGCTTCTGGAAACCTATCTTGGGCTGAATGGGTTTCACCTTAAGATTGTAGTTTACCCTTATCATGTCATAAGGGAGCATGCCATGGCAGCAGGGGCAGGGGCTGACAGGTTCAGCTCCGGCATGGCGCATTCTTTTGGAAAACCGGCTGGACTTGCAGCAAGGGTCAAAAAAGGCCAGGCAATATTCCAGGTGAAGGTGGACAAGCAGAATTTAAGGGTGGCGAAGCAGGCTCTGGAAAGGGCTTCAAAAAAGCTCCCATGCTCGTGCACAATTCAAGTGATTGAAAAGAAATAGGCAATAGAAAGTTATAAATAGTGAATTTGCATTGCATTTTTCATGGTTCTCGAACTGATTAACCAGATAACGACAAACAAGTACCTTCACTCATTGATAATCCTTGGAATTTTTTTCGGGATTTCCCAGCTTGTTGTTTTTATATCGCAGAGATTTATACTTTGGCTGACAAGCAAGACAAAAACGAATATTGATGACCTTATTGTTGCAAGGACAAACAGGCCAATATCAATAATACTTCTCTTTATTGGGATGCGCCTTGCCATAATCCCCCATGCTTTGCCCGCTTATTTAATCAGCATAATCGAGCATGGAATTAAGAGCATAATAATAGCGATAGTCACCTACATAGTCGCAGTGATCTTTGACATCCTCATCGCCAACTGGGGCCAGAAATTCGCGTCAAAAACAGAGTCAAAATTTGACGACGAGATTGTCAATCTTTTCAAGAGATTTTCAAGGATCATAATCAGCTTCATCGGAATCATATTTGTTCTTGGAAGCTGGGGCATACAGATTGGGCCATTGCTTGCAAGCCTGGGAATCGCGGGAATTGCAGTTGCGTTCGCTCTCCAGAGCACATTGGGCAATATTTTTGGAGGCATCTCGCTTATTGTTGACAGGAGCGTCACAGTCGATGACTTCATCAGGCTGGATGACGGCACAGAAGGCCGGGTTGTTGACATTGGATTAAGAAGCACAAAGATAAGGAGCAAGGACGGAGACTTAATCATAATGCCAAACGGAAAACTGTCGGACTCAAAAATCTACAACTATCACAAGCCGCTGCCAAGCACCAGAGTCACTATAGACTTTGGAGTTGAGTACGGATCTGATGTGGATAAAGTCAAGAAGGTTGCGCTTCACGAAGTTGAAAACATCAAGGATGCATTAAAGGACCCTCCTCCAAGAGTGGTATTTCAGGAAATGGGCGAGTTCGCCCTCAAGTTCCAGGCGCTATTCTGGATCAGCTCAATTGAGCGCAAGCTGGATGCGAAAGAGGCTGCTGTCGCTTTCATCTATAAAGCATTAAGCAAGAACGGCATAGGGATTCCGTTTCCTACTAGGACGGTTTATTTGAAAGTGGAAAAAAGCAAATAAGGTTTATTCCTGCTCCTTCAAAATCTCCTTTACTGCATTGTAAGTTTCAGGATATGCATCAATGTTGAGTATCTCGGTGTGCAGATTCTCGCCAAACAATCCTTCGCATGTCCCGTTGACATAAT